>SKPS01000026.1 GCA_007119395.1 Lentimicrobiaceae bacterium | reverse complement strand
TTTCCTTCACACACAACGATAGTAAATCGTCGTTATGATGAACTGATGCTCTACTTTAAAAAGGTCAATGAAGGTCGAAATCACCCAGGATTTACCTTTCTGCATCACTATACAGAGTATATTTTAACCCTGAACAATTTCGATACCAGTAAACAGAACAAAACGATACCACCTCACGGATTAGAGCTCTGGTTGGGGGTTCCCATGAGGGCAAAAAACTGAAGTTTCACGGTGTAACTGATCATTTCAATTTCGAATGTAATGCGAGGAACATAAATCTTATGTGCAGGTACAGCGAAGGGCTTGTTTATTAGGTGTTTGGGTGATATTGCAAAAGAAAAGGCTGTCGGAGTTGACAGCCTTGTGTTATGATTCATCAGCATAAGTGATGTTTGCCGAAGCCTGGAGCAGATACTGTTACGTGAGTTTTTCATACTTCTTCTGGAGTTCTATTCCTTTATGCTGACGGTAACTTGGACCCCGGATTTCGATTTTTACGGCATGATGAAAAATCCGATCCAGGATCGCTTTGGTGGAAACCGGATCACCGAGGTATTCAGCCCACGCCTTTTCTTCTACGTTTGTTGTGAAGATCAGCGGCCGGCTTAATCGGTAACGCTCATCGACCACCTTGAACAACAGATGAGCCTCCTTGGTCAACTGTAACTCCAACCGATCATGCCCCATTTCATCAATGATCAGCAGATCGGGGTTGACATACTTTCGGATACGTTTTGTCAGATTCTTTTCAAACACCCCGGCGTTTAAATCGTTAATCAGTGCTGCACACGTGGTGTACAGTACCTTGTATCCCTTTTCACAGGCGATCATTCCCAGCGCTTGTCCCAGGTGTGATTTGCCTACTCCACAGTCGCCGATCAGCAGGATCGACTCATGGTGCTTCATGAACTCCATGGTGGCCAGATCCATGACCAGCGATTTACGCAGTTTGGGCTGAAAGGCAAAGTCAAAATCTGCAAGCAGCTTGTAAGGCTTTGGTAATCTGCTTTCCCGGATGCGGTAGCGTATAATACATTCTTGCTTCAGAATAGCTTCCTGTCGTAACACCATTTTTAAAAAGTCCTGCAAACCCAGCTGCTTTTCATGTGCTTCCCTGATAATCTCAGTGTGCTGCAACGCCAGGTTCTTTAACCCAAGATAATCGCACAACTGGGGGATGGTTTCGTAGTTAGTCTTCATAGTCAGGGATTTGATCAAACAAGGTCTTAATGGCATCGCGCCCCTGAGCATGTGTTTTCAGAAAACGTTCAATCGTCTTCACATCATACACACCATGTTTCATGGCACGGTCAACAGCTTTCAGGATGTCTTCTGTATAGTAATGAACTTTCAAGGACAGTAGGGTGCTCAGAGAGAAAGCGGGATCCTTTTTGTGTAACACCAGCTTTTCAACATAGGCTTCCATTACTTTTCCCATGGCAGACAAGCGTTGTTTGAGCTGAGAGATGGTGAGCCGGCTTTGTGTTTGGGTGTAAGTGCGCGGCAGGCCGATGTAACGGAGCTGATCCCCTTTGTTGGCTAAAGGATACTCGGCCAGAAGCTCAAAATCATGCGAGTAAACAATGACCTGATTGTTGGTAACCCTAAGAGGAATGCTCTTGAACAGGTGTTCTCCGGGAACAAAATAGTGGTACCCCTGATAGTTTACACAGGACTCTTGGTTTACCACACGGTACACAATAAGTGAGGTGTCATAATGGGTCTTCGGTAAAGGCAACAAACATGGAACTTCATCCACGAACATATCAATGGGCTTTCGACGGGTGGTGCGATGCACCCGCATATCGTTCACCTGAGTGAGCCAGTTGCGCAACTGCTCCTTCAAATCATTTTTATCCCGGAAAGTCCTGCCGTTTAGAAAGTTGGTTTCCAGATAATAAAAAGGCCGTTCTACCTTCAGGTTTTCCATTGGTCTGCCGGGGCGGATGGTCAGAGGCCGAAAACCATAATGGGAGGCAAAGCCCAGGTAGTGTCGGTTGAATATTGGTTGACCACACTCCCAGCGATCTACGCACGCCTTCTGGTTGTCGCCTTTAATTTCACGGGCAACACCGTCAAAGTACATAAATGCGTGAACCAGACACTCAAACAGTGTTTGCTGGGTTTTGTCTTCTACCACCTCGACATACTGGCGCCGACTGTATGCCAGGATATAACTAAAGAAAGTCACTTTCTGTGGCTTGGCTGAAGAGGAGACAAAATCAATGGTGTAGTCACTCCAGTCATGAGCAGCGCGCTGACCGGGCAAAGTCTCAACACACTGAATGATCTCCGGCCTTTTCGATTTACGTATACTGCTGACATAAACCTCAACCTGGCTGATTTTCCCAGGATATCCTTTCTCAAGGATCATCTCATAGATCCTTTGCGCAGTGATTTTATCAAACTTTTGCAGCTGTTCCTGGATGTACTCTTTATAAGGATCCAGTTTCGAAGAACGTGCCTTTGGCGGAACCAGCGTTTTGACTCCTTGTGCACGCCGCTGTTCATTCTCACGCAGTATTCTCATGATGCGGTTTCTGCCGCAGCGATACTCCCGGGAAAGACGCCGGATTGACCACCCTTGGCCATGATGATAGATTACACTGTTTTCAAATAACTCATCTTTCATATGATGTCAATGTTTGGTGAATGATTTCGGTTAACTGGCCCATGGGAGACACTAATTCATTCATGGCAGGCAACACCATTGCTTGTTGTTCAGCAGGCAGTTGCGCTGTATGCTCGCTTTGCAAGGCCCCGGAAAGAATATTGATCTGTAAACGAAGTAATTCCCTGGCTTTTAGCAGTCTGTTCCCGTGAACAGATAACCTGCTGTCATACAACTTTTCACCGTGCAAGACTTGCCTGATAACTTCACGGCTCTGACTGTACAGATACTCGACCTCCTGGGGGCTTTTTGCCTTTAGGAGTTTTTGAACAACTATAGCACTCTCACGGCTACTTAATCCCTCTTTGATGATTACCTCAAGAGCCGGCCCCTGATTGCCGCGCGGCAATTTTACCAGTTCCCGGCCATGAGTAACTGTGATGCTACCCATACGCAAAGCATCCTGAACCTCTGGCAACAACCGCTCCACCAAGCTTAGCCTGCGACACACCCAGCTGTGACTCTGACGTACCGCCTTGGCAACCTCTTTCTGGCTTAAGCCATGATCCTGCACCAGACTCTGTACGATCAGCCCTTGTTCATACATGCTTAAGCTGCTGTTGTGTCGATTGTAATGAATGATCATTGACTTGGCCATCACCATGTTCACCTCAAAAACCAACGATTGCAGCTCCGCAAGCCCCAGTTCCAAAGCGGCACGGTATCGTTTGATGCCATCAATGATATAATACCCGTCATCATTCTTAAGAAGTATCAACGGTTGAAGTTGTCCGGTTGATTGCATCGACAACCCCATGGCTCTGACAGCATCGGGGTAAACCAGCCTAAATTCATTAGACCATTCCTGGATCTGATCGGTTTTGACCTTGATGGGTTCCATGGGTGTAAATTTTTGCCAAAAGTATCCCATGGCTTTTCAACAGACAATCGTGTCCGGATTTACAATAAGCGAACAAACATCGGTTTTGTCTTTGTAATCACCTCTATACCTGTTCGATATGACATTAACGTGTCCGGATTTACAATTTTTTCGTATTCCACTGGTATCATCGCATATACGCCCTCATTATCAGGTCTTTGCGCCATTAACGTGTCCGGATTTACAATCTGACCCTCAGACACCATTTTCTCCGTACGCCGGGCATTACGAACTCGCTGTTTCTGACGGTTATCATGGACATAATCAGGATGTGATGCACGATATGCACGCTGGTATTCTGACCGGGCTCTCGGGTCAGCAAGTCCCTTTAAACGATTACGTGAAGCTTCGAGCTTTTTTGCCCGATAGGATGCATCGGTCTGGTATTTATTGCGGTCAAAGAGCCGTTTGCGTGCCTTTTGGCAGTTTTTTTCATTGCAAAACCGCTGTTGAAGGTGTTTAAGTCGTTTATTCCTCCGGAGTTTTCTTCCGCAATGTTGACAAATGATGGTTCGCATAACCGTACTTTTTGACGTGTACGAACCAACCACCGTTTTGGTGGCATCATTTTATGTCAGGAAATGGATCCGGTTTTGTTCAGGGCGGAAAGCAATATCACTGTCTGCTATTTTCAACGCCTCAATCAGATGTTTTTTGTGTTGGTTGCTGATGTTTTCAATGGCAGAAACGCCAAATCCTAAATAATCAAGAATAAAGGTGCGGTGAAAGTATTGGAATACCTCTTTGGCAACATCCCGGTCCATTTGACTGGCACGTGAGATATACAATGTTTTATCCGAAG
>SKPS01000229.1 GCA_007119395.1 Lentimicrobiaceae bacterium | reverse complement strand
GTCAAGCATCGCCTTTTCTCTGTCGGCCATCATGATGGAACGTTTTAACCCATTGATGTTTACATCGATCAACCTGTATCCGAAAAACAGCTCCTCCTTCACCGAATAGTATTTATACGTTCTGCCCATTATCTCAAATGATGCCGTCTTTTTGGTGGTCACTGAAGTGGATGCAACGATATGCTCCGGGATCATTCCATAAAACATCATCGCCTGCTGGTGGCTGATGTATGAAGGAGCGTAAATTTGGTTTGCTATTAAGAATGAGCTGTCATGTTGATCCGCAAACTCCTTGAAGCAGTACCAGGTGTTACGTAGTTTAATGATATATCCCTTCTTTTGCCAGCGTACCAGGTTATCCATATTGAAACCAGGGAAATACAAGCGTATCTGAGGCGTTGAGAAAAGTCCCTGCCCGAAAAATACCTCCCTGAATTGCAAAAACCCCACATTCATTCTATTTCTATTTATCTGCAAATATACGGATAATTGGGAATATAGCTTAGGTTGTTTAGGCGGTTGAGGTTGTTTAGAAGGAAGTTTAGATGGTTACAAATTACGAATTACGAATTACAAATTACAAATTACGAATTACAAATTACGAATTACGAAGGCATTTGAAAAACAGCCAATAGCCAAAGGCCAATCGCCAATCTCCTAATGCAGGCAGCATTTTTTATATTTTCGGCCGCTGCCACAGGGGCAGGGTTCATTGCGTTGCGGCATTTGCATGGCTTCCGGCGGAGGCGAAAATGGATCGATGTCATCTGATTCATCATCAGCAGCCAATCCCTCTACTGCATCGCGCAGGAAGTCGTGGATGAATTCTTCGTCTATAAGATCTGCCTCAAAATCATCTTCTTCTTCAAAAGAAAAATTAACATGGTCTTGATATGCCCCGGCATCGAAGTTTGTATCCAGCAGTATAAGCTCCCTAAACAGCGGCGTAATGGCCACCTTCTCTTCGTAACCCTCCTTGAAACGGACACCGGAAGTTCTCTTCTCTACCAGTCCGAAGGGGATCAAAAACTTGTTGAAGGTGCGGTGTACGTAGCACGATTCAAACAGCTCCAGGGGTGTTCCGAAACGGGGGAAAAGAAATTCTTCCAGCACTATCGGGAATGCCTTGCTGAATTTTTCGGCGTAGAAGCTCACCTCTCTCATTTCATCGCCGTACTTGAGCAACAGGAAGAGGGTATAGCCAAATCCAATTCTGCCTGCAAACTCTGAAGGGTAATGATCGAGGTAATCCCACTGGAAGCTATTGTAGAATGTGTCGAACAGCTCTGCCAACATTTCGCTGGGGTATTGCAGCATTTTCTTCCCTTTCCGGGTGAGGATCCACTTCCCTTTCTGTTTCCCTTTTCCTTGCCGTGCCAACCCGGCGATCTCACAGATTATCCTGGCCACGTGAATGAATAACCAATCAAGTTCTTTATAGAGGGAGTCTGAGCTTTTGATGTAGCCTCTACTATCCGGATACACACCTGAATCGTACACTTCACGTACCAGCCAACGTGGCAGTGACCCTGTAGCGGTGAGCTTCAACGGTTTATCCTCCGGAATGGCCATCAGGATGTGTCTGCAGGCCTTGAGAAACGGGGAGGTAAACGCTATTTCGTCGGGAAAGCCGGTAGACAGAGTGATCAACCTTCCACCATTGAGAAAGCCACGCACCAAATGTTTCATCTGGTTGGGCGACAACCCTTCAAAATCCTCCATAGGATTGTTGTTGTAATCTTTCCGTATCTTTTGGGTTATTTCGTTAAGGGCATCCTGAGAAGTGATCTCCTTCTCTTTCATCTCCTTCTGAAGCCGGCGAATCATATCTTCCAAATTCATAGCAATATTTTTTTTTCAAAGATAGTCAGTTTGTTTATGATGATGAAGCGGATTATGCTTATAAAGTTATTCACATCAACAATGATTCGGCCTCTATCCCTGGATTAACGCATGCAACTCGCTTATTATCTGTGTTTTGTCATGCTTTAAATCAAAAAAAACTCCCGCCGGCACATTGTAAGGTGTGTGCTGACGGGAGCTGAGGGGTGTTCCTGACAGGTCGATTACGGGATCTGCTCGTACAGGAAGTCGAAATTATTTGTTGCGGCAGGATCGAATCCCAGGATGCTGTTAAGGATCACCTGGGAATCGTTACCACCCCCCTGGTACTTGACCTGGCCATCCATATTGGTGTCACCGGAATAGTATCCAAAGGCGAAGTTGTAGTTGTACTCGTTCAGGGTGTTGTTGGGGTGCGAAAGCAATTGTGATAAGATTCTGTTGCGATCACTACCTTGTCCCTGGTATTTGAGTTGGTTGTCTTGTTCTGCGTTTCCGGCGTAGAGAGCTCTCACCCCATTGGGCATTTGTCGTTGTGCTTTACCGGTGTAGTCGATACCGGCGAAGAGCGTCGTCCCGAAGTCAAACTCAGGGGTATTTCCATGTCGGAAGTCCACTTCGGTGGTTCCTGCGGTTACTGTTACCGGGTAAGCGGACATAATACCGAGGTGGTTTCTGTGACTGATCACGAGGTAGTAGGCTGAGTCTGCCAGTTCATTAAAGCAAACCGGGCTAACGCCATCGGTGGCGGTGATGAGTCCGTTTCTCAGGATCAACGCTGATTGAGACGCGATGCGGTTTTGCATGTTGTTTCGGTCGCGCAGTTCTATGTATACCCAGTCTACCACGGCACTGTCTCCCGTTCGGCTCAGCACTGTGGCAGGGTCACCGATGGTTTCACCTCCACCACCTCCAATGTGTTGGAATCTGGTGTTATAAGGAGGTGATGAGTAGGGTTCAGAATGAGGTATGAATTGCTTTGCTCTGAGGCTGTCCCACATCAACCCTGTTGTTGGATCGTAGGGTCCCTGGAGGAACACCTTTGGTCTGAAGCAGGCGGCAACCAAATGCCCTACCACCGGCACGGTGACCACCGCAGTGTCGCAGTTGGTTGGGTTGGCGATTTCACAGATGGCATAGCTAAGGTGGTGTGTTCCAACGGGTGTTCCGGCAGCCACAGTAACGGTGGTGCCACTCAACGTAATTCCGGTTTGTGATGTGGAGACCATATTCAGGGTCACGGTGTTGAGCGTTGCGGGCAGGTTGTTGAAGAGGTCGTTCGCCAGCACATCAGATACAGTCACTCCACCTGAGACGGTGCTGACCGGTGCACCCTGGTCGTCGATGGCATGGATGGGCACATCGCGTACAGGTATGGTCACTGTTGCTGTATCACAGTATTGTGGAGCAGCAATCTCGCACACCTCATATACCAGTATGTAATCTCCCACGGGTACAGCAGCACCCACAGTAACAGCAGTACCTGTGAGGGTGATGCCCGGATGTGAACTGCTGACCTGTGACAACGACACCTGCGCCAGTGTTGGATGCACCCCGTTGAGGTAATCGTTGTGCAACACATTGGCTACCGTGGTGTCTCCCATTCCGGTGATAATGGTGTCACCAACGTCATCATTGGCCACCACCGTGTTGTGTTGCACCGGTATGTATACAATGGCGGTATCACATGCTGACGGATCGGCAATGAGACATACTTCATACACCAAGTGATAGTTTCCAACCGGTAGCCCTGAAAAGACGAATACAGAATGGTTCACAAGGATTATACCGGGACTTGATGCGGAGAGCTGCGTCACATTCACCTGTGAAGCTTGTGCAGGTTGTCCGTATACCAAATCGTTGTCAAGCACATTGACCACTGAAATACCCCCTGCAGTTGGGCTGATCGGGTTTCCGTAGTCATGTATTGCCTCTACGGGCAGGAATGGGTGAAACACCTGTACCGTTGCATCAGCTTGCTGACAGTTAGAGGGGTTAAGGACCTCACAGATTTGGTACGTAATGGTATATGATCCAGCCGGTGTAAAGGGTGGAACACTGATTTCTCCGGTCAGGAGGTCAAGTGTTGGCACAGGTGCACCGGGCACCAGTGGTTGTGCTGGTATCATAACCATCGCGGTGATTTCCGTGGGGATGACCGGCGCTCCATTGAGCAGGTCGTTGTGAAACACGTTACCGGCCTGTGGATCTCCTGTGATGCCGTCGATGGGTCCGAAGTGGTCATCCACAGCCACCAGGGTGGCGGCGTTGACAGGCACCGTCACGGTCGACTGCCCGCAGTTGGTGGGGTTGAGGATCTCACACACCTCGTGCACCAGAGTGTAGGTGCCTGCCGGGGTGCCGGGGGCCACCTCTACCGCGCTGCCCACCAGGGTGATGCCCGGATGGGTCGATGAGATGGTTGACAGGGTCACCTCCGCAGGGATCACCGGAGCACCATTGAGCAGGTCGTTGGCCAGTACGTCGGCTACCGCAGTGCCACCGGTGTAGCCGTTGACAG
>SKPS01000011.1 GCA_007119395.1 Lentimicrobiaceae bacterium | reverse complement strand
ACCCTGATATTACGATACACCCTGATGCTGAGCTGGTATAGTCAGTCCCCATATCAATAAAATTATTGGTGATATTGATATGCTGCGCGCCACCTCTGATCATAATGCCGAATATGTTGTTGGAGGGGTCACTGTTGATGATCTGGAAGTCGTTGATGGTTAAATGGGAGATGCCATCCAGTGCGATGACGTAATTTTCCAGGTCTTCATTCAGCACAGCGCCATTGCCGTTAAATACTATATTGTTGGTGGCAGAAATCCCCTCAATAGCTCCCAGTTCCACACCACCGGTATAAGGGCCGTCGGCTGCATTTACGTTGAAAACAACCGGCCCGCACAAACCTCGGGAATTCAAAGCATCCACTGCATCTGCGAAAGAGCTGAAATCATCTCCTACACCACCACCGATAGTAAGCGTACCGGCCAATCCGGAGAGTAGCCCCTGAACGACTAATGTATCGTTATCGGTTTGCTGATCAGCTACACCGTTGGGCAGGGTAGTATTGATTACAAAATCGTAGGGTACATTGTTCAAAAAGGTGTAGCTGCCAAGCGTGATCACTGTATCGGTGCTTGGTGCAAGTCCGAGTCCCGTAGGTGATACGGGTGTCTGAGCCACGCCATTCACACTCCACTCGATGGTAACACTGTTGAGGGGGGCAATACCGTAGTTCATCACCTTCACCTTTACGTCGGCGGGGCCTGCGCAAATAGCTGTTGGCTCTGTCATCTCATTGATACCAGCGTCGTTATTCATCAGTTCAAACTCATACGCACCAATGCATGGCTCCACGGGGTCCCTTGGGGTGCCAAAGATATCTGTTGTTACTGTAGGCAAAGGAGTACCCGCTTTCCAGATGTCTATTGAAGTGGATTTGAAATCATCCAATGCAGGGAAATTAGGGTTAACAGACAGCGAGTTGCCATCCTGTGAAGTGGCTAACTGCCAGTCGGATAGAGTTGCCTCGTCGCTGGTGCCCCAGCGACCGATATAATTGGTGCCCCCTGTAGAGCCATTGTAGTATAAATTGTTGTTCGCCGTGAAGCTGGTTGAAGTTGACGTAACATAGACGGCATATTTTGTGCCGGTACCAGGACCCTCAACACTGAAAATGTTATTCTTCAAGTCGTGATAATCTGGTGAAGTGCTCATCCACAATGCCCTGGCATTAGAGCTTCCGTTGGCGGCCATTTGAACCGTGTTGTGGTAAAGATTTACGTATTCACGGGTGCCTAACAGGTACATGCCATAAACAATACCTGTGGTGGTGAAGTTGTAAATCGCATTGTTGATGTACTCCATTTCGTAACCCAGGGAGTTTGCAGAGGCTGAATGGTAAATACCATAGCAAGTTGACGAGGTTGGTCCGGTGCTGTGGATGTGGTTATCAATTACCGTACTGTGGCGCATACGCAATGAATACATTCCGTAGAAGACGCCATAGGTAGTCTGCCTGTTCTCTCTGCTGAGATTATTCCGGGCAATCAACAGTGAATCACCGTCTTGAATACGCATCCCGGTATGATGGAAGTCCCTGATGATGTTATCAGTAACCACATGGCCGTAGTTGTCCTGGTAGCTCGAGAGGCCATACAGTGTGATACCATAATAGGCACCCACAAGCTCGTTGTTGGTGATGGTTACATACTGGGCGTTGTTACCGGTTGTGACGGCAGAAGTGGTAGAACCTGAAACCACAATACATCCGGATGTTGTGGTGGTATGAGCTGTACCCATATCAATATAGTTGTTGGTGATATTGATATGCTGGGCACCACCTCTGATCATGATGCCGAAGATGTTGTTTGTGGGGTCGGAATTAACAATGTTGAAGTCATCAATGGTAAGGTGCGACAAACCGTCGATAGCGATCACATAGTTGGTTGTCCCTTCGTTGATAACGCTTCCGTTTCCTTGCAGGGTGATGGTGTTGGCAGCAGAGCTTCCGATCACATCAACAAACTCTACGCTACCGGTGTAAGGGCCGAAGGCCGGGTTGAAGCTGAAGGTTGTGGGGCCACCCAGTCCCAAAGCATCCATGGCGTTGATAATCTCATTCAGATCCTGAAAATCTGCAGTGGGTCCACCCACAGTGTAAGTGCCTGACAAAGGGGAGGCGAAGAGGAACTCCAACGACGCTGTGTCGTTGCCGGGGAAAGTATCAACCTGGTTGTTCGGGTTGGAGGTCCATACTGTAATCTCATTGACCCCAGCCGGGAAATTATAGCTGCCAAGTGTAATCGGACCATCTGTACCAAACTGCGCTATGTTGCCTGTCCAGCTATAGGGTGTTTGGGTAACACCGTTAACGGCCCAGTTAATGGTGCAACTGGTAAGTGGTGAAGAACCAATGGTTGTGATGGTTGCTTTCACATCATGAACACCGGGTTCCGAAGGGAAATTGGGCTCATCGATGGAGGCGACTCCGGCATCGTTTACAATGTTTGGAACGGTGTAGTAAATACGGATGTTGGGTCGTGAATCGCTGTAACTTGAGTTGTATGCCTGATCAAACGTTGGAGTGCTGTTGGCACGTCCGCCTGCCAGACCGTTTACTGTGGAGTAATGAAAGGTGATCGGGCCGGTGGCTGCTCCGTTCAGAATATGACCCACAGAGATCTTGAGGTTGTCACCTGTGTAAACAAACGGGTTGTTCAGGGTATGAAGCAACCAACCCGTGGTAGTGGGTACAGTGTAGTTGTTGTCAAGAAAAACCTGCGTTGAATTGAGCGTCTCTGCAAGGTAGTCACTCGTCGGGTCAACTTGTGCCTGCATCGTGTTCTCCATCATGATCTCTACGTGGTTTGCGCCCGTGATCTCTTCGGTGGAGACCTTGTCCCATGCTACAGCCAGGATCGTCGCTCCCGAAGGTATCCCCGACAATTCGCTGGCAAGGAAGATGTAAGTGTAGTTGGAGTAATCCCAAGAGCTGCTGGCAGAGGATCTGTAAATCGGCCCATACAGATGACTGCTCTGTGTTTCTGCGCCAATCTCTACAAAAGGCTGCGCCTTCGTTGGCATCAGACCAGAAAACAGCATCATGAGAACCAGCAGAGGAACCAAGGGAACCCTGAGGCCCCTTCTGCCATACGATCTACATCGCAAATCATCATCATTAATTCGTCTGTCTCTTTTCATTTCATTCATTTTTAGGTATATTGGTTAATAAGAAAAGGTTCTCAAAAAAGAAAAAAACACCCCCGGTACCGGTTCTCAATAAGACCGGTACACATAAAAATTTTTAGAACGCTCACGAGAACGCATCGGGGATTCATTGAACACCCGGTTCTCTCCATTCATGTGCCGGTTTCTGATGGCAAACCACCTGTCAGAACAGGACGCACAACTCCTGTAGTAAAAGCATAATGAGTTCTATCCCTGCGGAATCAGCTCTTCAGTCTGCAGCAAGCCGCTGCTTATCGGCCGTAAAAATAGGGTAATTTGGTCAAACCTTCACGCTGTTTGACCGAATATTTTTCAGGTTTTTCTACTGAATACAGCTTTTATGCAGATATTCAATATAATATGATGTTTTTATTGATCGGGATTGGGCTCAGAGTTTTCATCAAGAGAGAGTGGACAAGGCAAATTCAGTAGGTGATATGGTAATACACCGTATCGAATAGGGGTATGTTCAGGTAGGTGGTATCGGCTCTTGAAAAGTTCCATTTGTGGACGTTCCAGAGCACCTTGGCTGTAGTACCCGCACTGGATCGGCACAACACGGTGTTGTCATATTGCGGGCCAGGCCCTTGCACATAATCGCTGTTGCAGCAGTTGCTACACTCCGGGTTGTCTGAAAAGATACGGTATGTGATCAGGTCTGAAGCTCCCCCCGGGGTGGTATTCTGCACACGCAGATTCACCCATCCTTCAGGATGCAGCAACCAACTGCCCTCATAGGCTTTGTCAGATGAAACTTCCTGCACAGTCAGTGTTTGAACAGCATTAAAGTAGGCCCTCTTTCTGATGGTGATGGTCAACTCGCTGGCTCGCACCTGCGCAATATCAATTGAGAACGAGCCATCAGAGGCGGTGTTGGTCATGGTGATCACGGAGGGGTCGGGGTTAAAAGATCCCCCCTGAAGCATCTTGCCGGTAAGGGTCACCTCTGCATCCGCAACAGGGATCTGCTGCAGAGGGTCTGTTACCGTACCGCTGATCCTGATTCGCCCCTCCTCCTTTCTGCACGAAAACACCGTCGTGATGATTGTTAAAATCAACACAGAGAGCATCGCCTTAAACAGAGGACTTGTTGTCATAATGATATCAGTTGATGAAGTGCCCTCAGCGCGTGAAAACATACTGAATGATGTTTGCTCCCATTCGCAAAGCCTTCAGCCGGGTCTCTTCACTGTTGTTGT
>SKPS01000104.1 GCA_007119395.1 Lentimicrobiaceae bacterium | reverse complement strand
CTCTTTCCGTTCGAAGATGGCATTAAAGAACCCCCACTGCAGAAACGATTCGGGGCTGGCAGGCTCCAGTGCATGGGCCACCAGGCGGGCAGATTGCTGATGCACCGGGATGATCACTGTGCCGGGCGTGAGGTGAAAGGTGCGCATCACCTCCTCCTGGTGAAAAGAGGTGACCCGGAACCGCCCTTCGAAAGGCGTTGAAGCGAACTCCACATCGCTGAACAACCAGGTGTGCAACTCCATGGTGGTGTCACGTTGCAGGGTGGTCATCTCCACACCGTGCTGCCTGAGCCGGTTGATGATCTCACCCCACTGTGCCGGTATCACATAGTAGCGGGGAAGCGCAACATGGCGATCCGGCTCATTGTGACGGTACCAGTTCATGGTATGCACTTTAGGTGTGTCGGTGTAGACTACCCTTTCAAGGCCTGTCAGGTCGCTGGTCATAATGTGGTACCTGAATCCATGCAGCTCAACCGGAACCGCTTTGTCGGTGAGTTGGTATGTGACGGCAAAGGGTTTCTCTGTGATCTCACCGCTGATGCAAAAATGGTCGGCCCTGTTGTTGAGATCCCTGAGGGCCTGGTGCTCACGACCCATGATTTGGGCGGTTTGTATGATGAGCTGACGTGATCCTTCCACCCTGAGATGATACGGTTTAAGCATATGCGTCTCCACGAGGATTCCGGCTCTGTTGCGGGCTCCTGCGTAGCCCACTGAAAAGCGGGCTGAGGCGGGTCTGCTGCGGAGTCCGGTGCGTGGGTCATGCCACTGCATAAACACCACATAGGGAAACAAAGGGAAGCCGGCCTCCTCCATCAACGCAGAGACCCCGGGAATATAACTCTCTTGTAACCAATCGGTAAGGCCGCTGTCGATGTTGCCGAAATCCTCCACCATATAGGTCATCACATACTGATAGTCGCCTCCGTTAGTGGTGTGGATGTCCATGAAGAAGTCGGGCATCCAACGGTTGAAGAATGTGACCAGGTAAGCGGTTTCAGGGGCATCCAGCTTCAGGAAGTCGCGGTTCATGTTCAGGTTGGTGGCAGTGGTACGCCACCCCATCTCTTTGGGCCCATTCTGGTTGATCCGGTTATAAGGACCAAACCGCTCATGGCCATCAGGGTTGGCAATGGGTATGAAGATCAACGAGACGTTGCTGAGCAGCTCACGGTGCAACCCTTTGACGGCGACATCCCTGAAAAAGAGCAGTCCGGCATCTTTTCCATCGGGTTCTCCGGGGTGAAGACATGCCAGCACAAAGAGAACGGCCCTCCCCTCCGCCTTGATCAGGTCAGGATCAGCATACCCATCCTTGTCAAGCACCAGCGCATAGAGTGGTCGCCCCTGGGCACTGGTGCCGTAAGTGACCATCGACACCAGATCGGATGAATCAGCCAGCATCCGGCTGTAACGCTTCGTCTCGTCAAAGCGGGGCGTCTCAAGGGTTCCACTCAGCTCGTAAAAGGTCTTCCAATGCGGTTGCCCGGTGGCGGAATGAACAAAACACACTATCCAAAGCGCTACTGCAACAGAGAGCCAAGGAGTAATAAAACGATTGCATCTTTTCATGCGCCAAAGGTACAAAGCCGACAGCAAATCGTGGCATCCCCCCTGCCATTTCCGACCGATTATCTCTATTTTTGCACTTTCGTAAATGTGAGAGATGACCACCAGGATATGTTGAAGGAGAGAGAGAGCTATCTGTTCACCGTGTTGCGTTTGGTTGTGTTGCCGGACGACACCACAAGCTGGTTGTTGACTCACGACGGCCATGACCGTTATCTGTTACCGGCTGGTCAGTACAGCAGCTACCCTATCCGTGAGGGGGAGAAGCTTCTCTGTCGTGTTGACAAGATCAACTGTACGGGGCGGATATACCTTGAGCCGAAGCACCCCTGGTATGAGGAGGGTCTTCGGTACCGTTTTCTGTTTTCGGGACAAGCGCGGCTCACTGACGGGGTGGGGAACCTGTTGTGGCGGTGCCACCTTCGTGGTACCCACGGAGACCTTCATGAGGTGTTGCTTTTCGGGGATGCTACGCTGCCGCCGGAAGGTACGGAAGTGGAAGCTGAGGTGCTGCGGATACGGAAAGGGGTTCTGACGTTGAAGCTGGTTGGATCGCTCCACACCCTCACAGAGGGTGGGCGCTACCGTTTTACAGTGCTCAGCGAGGAGCAACCGGGCTACTATGTGGTTGAAGGCCCCGGAGGGGTCAAGAGCTTGTTGGACAAAGCATGGTACCGTGAATATGGCTTCCGCGCAGGCGACACCTTCCATGCTGTGTTTGGCCGGTGGAACCCCGAACGCTTCCCTCTGATAGAACCGGATCATCCTGTTTACCGGCCCGGAAACACCTACTCCTTCAACGTACGACGGTCCGAGCCGTCGAGCCAACATGATAAAGATGGGGTGTCAAGGGTGCTGATTGCTGAAGACTGCTTTGGCAATGAAATCAAAGTGTTTCAGCAGGTTGATGGAGGACTGCAACCCTCAACAGAAATGCCGCAACAGATCGCGTGTACTGTGGAGCGCATGAAACGGGGTAAGCCTGTGCTGCGTCTCAGCAAACAGGCACCGGAACAGTAAGGGGTTGGTTACTCTACCGTAACCGATTTGGCAAGGTTGCGGGGCTGGTCTACGTTGCATCCCCGCATCACCGCAACGTGATAAGAGAGAAGCTGTAAAGGCACCACCGCCAGGATCGGCACAAGCATCTCTTCGGTCTCAGGCACCTCAATCACATAATCGGCCATCTCCTGTACCGTCTTGTCGCCCTTGGTCACCACAGCAATGATCACCCCATTGCGCGCTTTTACCTCCTGGATGTTGGAGATTACCTTCTCGTAAGGGCCCCTGTTGGTGGCAATCACCACCACCGGCATGTGCTCGTCGATCAGTGCAATGGGTCCATGCTTCATCTCTGCCGCCGGATACCCCTCAGCATGTATGTAACTGATCTCCTTCAGCTTCAGTGCCCCCTCCAGCGCCACCGGGAAGTTGTAGCCACGACCCAGGTAGAGGAAGTTCCTGGCGTCTTTGAACTTTTTCGCAATCTCAATGATGGTCTCATTGGATGTCAATGCCTCTTCGATCTTTCCGGGAATCGATTCCAGCTCATTGAGGATCTGCTGGTACCGCGACTTGTTCATGATCCCTTTTCGGTCGGCAATCATCAGTGCCATCAGGGTAAGGATGGTGACCTGTGCAGTAAACGCTTTGGTACTGGCCACACCAATTTCAGGGCCGGCATGGGTAAAAGAGCCGGCATCGGTTGCCCGGGCAATGGTAGAACCCACTACATTACAGATACCCAGGATGGTAGCCCCTTTGGATTTGGCCAGTTCGATGGCAGCCAGGGTATCGGCCGTTTCCCCCGACTGAGAGATGGCAATCACCACATCGTCTTCGTAGATCACAGGGTTGCGGTACCGAAACTCAGAAGCGTACTCAACCTCTACCGGAATACGCGTCAGGTCTTCAAAAAGATACTCCCCCACCAGACAGGCATGCCATGAAGTGCCACACGCAATCATAATAATGCGGTTGGCCTTGGCCAGCTTCTGCTCGAAATCAAGCACACCGCCCAACATCACCATCCCTTTTTGAGCATTTAACCTGCCTCGCAGACTGTCACGCACAGAACGGGGCTGCTCATAGATCTCTTTCAGCATAAAATGGTCGTAACCCTCTTTGGCCAAAGCGCTGAGATTCATCTCCAGCTCCTGGATATAAGGGGTCTTCAGCTCCCTGCGGATGTTGAACATCTCCATCTCCTGGTGACGCCGCAACACCACTACCTCCTCGTCCTCCAGATACACCACCTGCTTGGTGTGCTCTACAATGGGTGTGGCATCAGAAGCAATGAAGAATTCGTCGTTGCCAATACCAATAACCATTGGGCTCCCTTTTTTGGCCGCTATGAGCATATCAGGATCGTCTTCTGAAAGGATCACAATGGCATAAGCCCCAACCACCTGATTGAGCGCCATGCGAACCGCCTCAGGAAGATCCACCTGCTCGTTCACCAGGATGTCTTCGATAAGGTTTCCAAGAACCTCCGTATCAGTCTGACTGCGTAATACATAACCCCTTTTTTTGAGCTCGTCTTTGAGGGCGGAGTAGTTCTCTATAATTCCGTTGTGAATGATGGTCAGTTTTCCTGCGTGTGTAACATGGGGGTGCGCATTGATGTCTGAGGGTTCTCCATGGGTAGCCCACCGGGTATGGGCAATGCCAATGTTTCCGGTGAGATCCTGCCCGGCTACATGTGCCTCCAGGTCTGATACTTTTCCTTTGCACTTGAACAGCTTGATCCCATCGTTGTGCAACGCGATTCCGGCACTGTCGTAGCCACGGTATTCCAACCGGT
>SKPS01000185.1 GCA_007119395.1 Lentimicrobiaceae bacterium | reverse complement strand
TTGTATTTAAGGAACCTGTTTCTGAACGTGAATTGGATATTGTAATTCCTGCCCAACAAAGAACACTAAACCAAAGCTCTATTCGATTAAACTTCGATTTGCAGGTTACCCCGGAGGCAACCATCAGGCTCATCTTTGATCCGTTGCTGGGCGACGTAATCGAAGGGAGCGGGAGTGGAAATATCATGATGAACATCAACAGCAATGGTGAATTTGAACTAATGGGGCTATACACCATCGCCAAAGGAGATTATATCTTCAACCTGGAGAACTTTATCAGCAAACGGTTTTCAGTACGTAGTGGTAGCACAATCCGATGGACTGGCAATCCGTTTGATGCCATGATCGATATCGAAGCGGTATATCCGGTAAGGGCTTCTCTGGCACCCCTCAACCCGGAAGACTCCGCCAGAGCTCTGCAAAGTGTTGAATGTGTTATTCATATGACCGAGAAACTATTTGACCCTAAGATCGATTTTAAAATAGAGTTCCCACAGATGACCTCGTTCGAAAACGAAAGATACCAGGCAATGGTGCGGCCCAACATTAACTACCACTTTGTCTCGCTCCTGGCCATTGGAAGATTTGTTAATACCCACTCTGTGCAGTTTGCTGATGCAGGGAGCTCAGCCAATATTGCCGGCACCAGTACCACCGAGATGCTCGTTAACCAACTCTCGGTCTGGTTCTCCAATATCAGTGATGAACTCGATATCGATTTCGCGTATCATCCCAGAAGTGACCTGACCACAGAGCAGGTGGAAGCCATTATTCGAACACAGGTGCTCAATGACAGGCTTACCATTGAAAGCAAGGTGGGGATTGGTGGTGGTGCCCATACACATACCAATGTGAACCAGCCCAACAACAACATGATAGGTGACATCCTGGCAGAATACCGTATTGATCCTGAAGGACGGTTCAGGGTAAGAGCCTACAGAAGACATAACGACCAGACTGTGATTTACGAAGGGGTGCATTACACCCAGGGTGTGGGGGTGTTTTATCGCAGAGAGTTTGATTCCATGGGTGATCTTTTCAGAAGAAGAGACCGCGATAGGTCAGACGACAACAGACAGAAGTCAAATGCCCGGTAAAATGAGATGCTTATTATATAAGGTCAAGGTCATGACCCATCTTGAGCTGTTTCGTTTTGAGGTACTTTTCATTATGAACGTTGGGCTCAATCTTCAACGGAATGGTCTCTTCTATAGAGAGATCGTAGCCCTCCAGCCCGATTTTTTTGCCTGGATTGTTGGTGATCAATCGGATGCGGGAGACTCCCAGATCACGTAGAATTTGTGCGCCGATGCCATAATCTCGTTCATCCGGCTTAAAACCAAGTTTTATGTTAGCATCTACGGTGTCAAATCCGGTTTCCTGCAAATGATATGCTTTGATTTTGTTGATCAGTCCGATACCCCTCCCTTCCTGAAACATATACAGGATCACTCCCTGATTCTCCTGTTCAATGATTTGCATGGAAGCGTGCAATTGGTCACCGCAGTCACATTTGCAAGACCCAAAAATATCACCGGTAACACATGATGAATGCACTCTGACCATCACCGGATCATCTTTGCCCCATTCCCCTTTCACCAGGGCCAGATGGATTTGTCCGGTGGTGGTCTGGGTATAGGCATACAGCGTGAAATCGCCCCAGGCGGTAGGAAGGTGTACCACCTCCTCTCGCTTGATCAAACTCTCTGTTTTCAGGCGGTATGCAATCAGATCTTTTATGGAGACAATTTTTAAATCGAATTTTTTAGCGATCTCAAAGAGTTGGGGCAGCCGCGCCATGGTTCCATCTTCATTCATAATCTCCACCAATGTACCAGATGGCCTGAAACCGGCAAGGCGCGCCAGATCAATGGCTGCTTCTGTGTGCCCGGCTCTTCTGATTACACCACTCTTTTTTGCACGGAGAGGGAATATGTGTCCGGGTCTGCCCAAATCATCAGGATGGGTGTCAGGGTCAACCAACGCACGGATCGTCTTTGACCTGTCTGATGCAGAGATACCTGTGGTGCAGCCATGGCCTACCAGATCAACAGATACCGTAAACTGGGTCTCATGGGATGAAGTGTTTTTGTTGACCATCAACTCAAGACCCAGTTCGTTGCAACGCTCTTCCGTTACCGCCACACATATCAATCCCCTTCCATGAGTCGCCATGAAGTTGACCTTCTCAGGAGTTACCATCTCAGAAGCAATAATGAAATCACCCTCGTTCTCCCTGTCTTCATCATCAACCACTATGATAAAATTCCCCTCTTTGATCTCCTTGATCGCCTCCCTGATGCTGTTAAGTTTGTATTCCATGTTCGGTGATAAACCCTTATTGTTGATGCTGCAAAGGTAATATATATTTATGGTAAATGAAAGGAAGCCATTAAACCGTCTTATCCCTTGCAAACCGGCGTTTTTGCAGAATAATATTTGTGACCTTCCGGGTAAAGTGGTCTGATCACTTCGATCGGATGGCAGCGAACGCTTTCGCATGATCAATCACAACCAGTATGGATGCAATAAACCCGATGGCCGCAAACAGTATCCCTTTGGGGTGAAAAGAGAGGTGAAACAACAATGTGCTTATGATCAATACAATGGCAATGGATATGGCCACAGGGACGAAGAGATTGGCCAAAAGAAGGGCACCGGTTAAAACTGCCAGGGTTGAAAGAAGCGGTATCACAAAACGCAACATCTCCAGGCACTCAAGCGCCCTCACTGCCTCCACAGGCAAAACCCGTTCACCCATAAAACCTGTAAAACCCTGAATTCCAAAAATAATCAACAGCAAACCGGTCGTAAGTCTTGATACTTTTCCTACTCTTTCCATGTGTCATACTTTTTTAAAAGGTGATGCTCAAAATCGGTGATATGTGTTTCCCAATCGTACTGCTCTTTTACCCACCTATGGCCATCCTGTGCTATTCTGTTGGCTGTATCGCTGTCATGAAGCAGTCTGACGGCCAACTGAGCGATCTCTTCTGCCGTATTACCCACCAGGATATGCTGTTCCGGTTGGGCCCTCAGGGAGCTATTGGCCAGTGAAGTGGTAATACAAGGCAATTGCATGCTCATCGCTTCCAGCAATTTGTTTTGCAGGCCGCTGCCACTGCACATGGGAGCCAGAAACAGCCTTGAGCAACTGTATGCCTCTCGAATGTCATCCATCCATCCTGATACAATAATCCCATCACCGGCCAACTGTTGCACAGCCCTCACCGGTGACGCCCCGGCAATTAACAAAGAAGTGTCAGGACGATGTGCCCGAATACGTGGCATGATCTCCCGAACAAGCCAGATGGCTCCCTCTATATTTGGCGCGTACGACATGTTACCGGTGAACAGGATGTCATACTTTTTTTCAGCTGAATAATCGGGCGTGAAATATTCAAAATCAACACCGTTAGGCACTGTAAGTATATCCTCTTTCTGAGGATGATCAATGGCATCCCGGTCAGGTTCAGAAATGATCAGCTTCAGATCAAAATCACCAAATAGCGCAGCCTCGTATTTTTTGAGCCGCTTTGACTCGCGGGAAAACACCATATTGGCCGGAAACGAAGAGGCAGCGGCTCTGCGTTGCATGTTCACAGAGAGGGCGTCCTGATAATCCAGCACCTTGAAACCGGGCAGCCCATCAATGTATTCGGCTGTACGAACTAACTGGCAAAACACCACATCAGGCTGTATTGCCTCAGCGTAACTTTTGACAGCTCCCAATGCTTTCGCACTCCTGAAGTAGCCTGCTTGTAAAGGTTTTTTGTGGAGCATTGCCCATCCGAAACCTTTTAGGATATCAGGTTTCGAAATGTTTTGGAAGACGATCGATTTGCAGATTGGGTACATGGCTTGTTTCCACTCTTTCAGTACTTTCTGGTCTGATAAGGCGAAAAGGTACACCTCATGTCTTTCGGCCAAAACCCGCATAAAATGGTAGGCACGGAGTTTGTCACCCTTTTCGAGTGGCCAGGGAAATCTGGAAAGGACAAACAGGATCTTCAAACCACATTTTTTTTAACAGGTCAAAAGTAATAAAATAGGTTGATTCATCCGGGCTTCACATGTTAAAGCCAAGTGGGGTCATGATATTGGGGGTATATAGTTGAAAGCGTGCAAGGTAGACACTAAAAGTCTGATCGGCAAATCCTGGAAAACTCCAGTGTGGCTTGCGGATGTCCCATACGGGTTGCTGCTTCAAGGTCTTCGCAGGCTCCCTGGTTTTCCATGCGCATGGCCCTGATCATACCACGATGGTAATGGGCATCACCGGTTGGGCGTAACTCAATGGACTTGTTGAAATCTGCCATGGCCAGATCATAACGCTCCAGCTCAAAATAGACCAATCCCCTCTGCTCATAATTTCTGAATGACTGAGGATTGAGCTCTATGGCACGTCTGAAATCCCTAAACGATGCAGCCTCACGCCGCAGCCGGTGATTGACAATGGCACGTTGTAAAAAAGCCTGCTCATTCTCCTTGTCATATACAATGGCTCTGGTTAAATCATCACGCGCACTTCGGTAGTCCCTTGTGCGAACATGGCTGATGCCCCTGTTAAGGTGAACCTGCACGTCTCTGGTGCGATAACGCCTGATCAACGGTGTGTAATACTCAATCGCCTTTTCAAAGCGAAAGAGATCAAAGGCAATGTGCCCCGCACGTGTAAACACATCCTCGTTGTCAACACCCAGCGAAATAGCACGATCAAAATCACTCAGTGCATTCCTTAACCGGCGCTTTTGCTGGTACCCCAACCCCCTGTAATAGTAAGCATCGCCCATCATACTGTCAAGCCTGATCGCCTGACCCTGGTCCTGAACCGCCTCTTCATAACGCTTCAATGCATGAAAAAGCCTTCCACGGTGATGCCACAACATCTTGTCGGAAGCATTCAGTTGCAACGCCATGGTATAATCTTCTACCGCACCGGAGATATCACCTGTGTGCTCTTTCAGTTCAGCCCTGGCAATATATGCCTCAACATACGTTGGCCACGCACCGATGGCAGCATCAAAATCGCTAAAAGCCCTGCGATGATCCTGCTGTGTTACATAATACATCCCCCTGTACAATAGAGCCGGATGGTAATCGCGACGTATCGACAACGCCTTGTTGTAATCAGACACCGCGTCACGCATCTGACCCATCGCCTGATGAGACCTGCCACGAAAATAAAACGCTTCGTAATACTGGTCATTCCGCTCTAAAACTCGCGTGAAGTCTGAAATGGCCTGACGGTAATAGCCCGTACGAAACTTCTCCAACCCCTGCTCAAACATCCTGCTGGTGGTCTGTGATTGTAACGTCGTGAAAAAGGGCGCTGTGAAAAACAGCAAGAAAACCGTACAAATTCGTCGTCTTGTGATCATATGATTGGAACTGTTCTGGTGTAGTGTTCTCAGAGTTGACTGCCACCCCCCATGTGTCGCTGGTTGAACAAAAAGAGGTTGTTCACCATCAGCCTGATGTTAAAAAAGAGATGTGGGCGCAGGTGGTTGTACCCTTCAAGATTGATGGTGTTCACATAGAGGTGAACCACCGGGTCAAGGGAGAAATATTCGTTTACATAAAACTTCATCCCCAGATTAAAAAAGCCTCCAAAACCCACTCCCCCCTGAATCACCTCAAAGGTTTGCAGGTCAGTGTTGGGAACGTAATTCTGGCTCCCATATACGTTGATAAGTGAGTATTGCTTCTCTTCAATTCTGATCTTATGGGATCGAACCCGTGTATTGGTAAATGTGATGCCGGCATCAATAAACGGACGGTACATCGGCGATCTCAACGCAAACTCCTGGCTGTAACCCAAGTCTATATGGTAACGGTTCTCTTCACCAATGATGGAGAAAGAGCGCAGATCTGGAAATATGGCAATATTTGGCTTGGGGTCAACCTCTATGGTGTAAAAATCCGATGTTCTCAGCCGAACCTGGTTAAACTGAATAAACCACGCCTTGTCTTCACTGAAGTTGTTCCTGAAGAGAAACCCAACCATCATAGTGGGCGTGTACCTCATCCGTTCAGGCAACCCTTCCAGCCGGAAGGTGTCTGAAGCATGTAGCAACCCCATAATCTCCTGAAAATGGTATTTGTTGTTAAAAACAAAACTGATGGTGTTTTCATTATGATCATGACCTGAATAGAACCCGGCAGTATGTCTGGAGGCGATATAGTAGCCGGCATTCAAGCCTATTTTCCAACCAAGGTTGGTGCTATCGATCTGACTTCTAGCAGAAACACCTGCCAAGAGCAAAAGTAGTGTGATGGGTATGTGATATAATCTACGCATGCTTAATAATGGATAACGGTCATTTATCACTGGATGTTTTAATTGCTTTTCGTTTTCTCCGTTTTCTTCGGATGAGTCTTCGCAACTCCGGCTCAAGTTCTTCAACCCTTCCCGCTTCATCATCATCATAAATCATGATCCTTGACCGCTTTAACTCTTTGGCCTTAATTACCCTGTCGAGTGTAAGTATAAGTGTAGGCAGCAGCAACAAATTGGTAAACATGGCCAATAGCAGGGTCAAAGATACCAAAATACCCATAGCCTGTGTACCTCCAAACCGGGAAGCAATAAAAATGGCAAACCCAAAGAACAGTGTAATGGAGGTGTACATCATGCTAAACCCTGTTTCGCGTAAAGCGAGCACAACACTTTTACGTCTGTTGCCTTTGTTCAGTCTGAGTTCCTGACGGTATTTGGCCAGGAAGTGGATGGCGTTGTCAACGGAGATACCAAATGCAATGCTAAAGACCAGAATTGTTGATGGCTTGATGGTGATGCCTGTGTATCCCATCACGGCTCCGGTGAAGAGGAGGGGGATGATATTTGGGGTAAGGGAGATGATGACCATTCGTGATGACCTGAAGAGCCAGAACATAAACAGGGCAATCAACAGGATGGCGAGGCCCAGGCTTTGGAACAGGTTTCTCAGCAGGAAGCCGGTCCCTTCGAGAAAGACCACCGACATTCCGGTTGAGGTCACATCGTACTGATCGGGTAGTCGGTACAACGCCAATATGGAATCTTGTCGTTGCCGGGGCCACTCGTTCCACTCGTCAGCAGTGAAATGGGGAACCTCCAGGTCACCCGGAGGATCAATGTCGGCATTGCCCGTTGACTCAAATTCAGAGATCAAGGTATAAAGGGGTTCCTCCTCTTCAAAGAATGGATTGAACCACCTTGGAGGGTTGAACACTTCCTGTATCACAGGGGCAAGAGAATCCCTGATCTCCTGGATCTGATGACTGCTGATATTGGCCATCTGCAGACTGATCCGTGTATAACGACCCGTGGTGTCAACAAACGAAGTGAATGCACCGGTGTTGACAGAGTCGTTGTCAAAAATACGCTGAATCTCAACCAGCTCGCTCACAGACGGAACCAAGTAATACGATGGGTTGCCTTCATGTCTCGACTGGTTAACAAACCGGATTCCATCTATTACCGACAGAGGTGTAGAGAGATACTCCGATAACATCGGGTGCTGGTCTATCTCTCGGTACAACCTGTTGATCAGATAAAGGGTGCGCCCGTTGTGCTTGAAAACACCGTGCTCTTCACGGGTATCAAGCTTCAACTCGAAAGGTAACACACCCGTGAAATGGTTTTCAAAGAAGAGCAAATCCTGGTATACCGGATCCTTCTCAGGGAGATCATCCACTACATTCCCCGTTGTGCTGATCAGAGAGATCCCGATAAAGGTGGCCACAAGAATTACCGCCGTACCATAATATACGTACCTCCTCTGATCCATCGCGATCCTCACCAACCTGCTGACAACCCTTCTGAAGAAGACATTTTCAAGATGTTTCACATGTTTGTCGGTAGGCGCAGGAAGATAACTGAAAATAATGGTGATCAAACTGAGTGACAACAGGTAAAGACAAAAAATATTCAGGGAAGCAATCAGTCCAAACTGCCGCAATGCATCAGATTTCACAGTCATAAAGGTGGCAAACCCCATCGCAGTGGTCATGTTGGTCATCAGCGTTGCATTGCCTACCCTTTGTACCACCCTCGACAACGCAAGAATTTTGTTGCCATGGTTTTTGTACTCCCTGTGATATTTGTTGAGAAGATAAATACAGTTAGGGATTCCAATCACAATAATTAAAGGTGGAATCATGGCACTGAGTATCGAGATCTTGAACTGGAAGATGCTCATGGTGCCCAGCACCCAAACCACCGCAATCCCTACAATCAGTAGCGAGACCGCTACTACCCTGAAAGAGCGGAAAAAGAGGTATAGAATCAATGCGAGAACCAGTGCTGCCAGAAAAATAAATGCTGTGGTTTCACCTCTCACCCTGTTCATGATATGCGTGCGTATATAGGGCATGCCGGAGTAGTGAAGCTTTATTCCGGTATCACGGCTGAACTGCTCTGCTATCTCATGGATCTCCTGCACCAGTTGAACCCTTGCTTTGGTGTTGAGCAGGCTTTGGTCAAACACAATGGCCATCAGGTGTACCATACCGTGCTCATGCTCTTGAAAGAGAAACCCTTCGTAAAAACGCAGGGTGCGGAGTCTTGATAGGATGGAGTCAACCTGCTCTTGCGTTTCAGGCTGGTAGGGTACGATGTTCTCCAACCGGAGCGAACCACTCATCTCATCCGCAACCAAGTTGTAAACACGGGCAATCGATAATACGGAGTCAATGCCATCAAGCTGACTTAATGTGTCGGTAAGCGTGTAGTATTGTTGAAATGTATTGAGCTCTTTGATTCGTGAATCGTTCATGCCGATCACCATCATCGATGCATCCTGTCCAAACAGCTCTTTGAAATCGTCGTAGGCAACGTTTGTAGGGTGATTATCAGGAAGCATCTGGAGTATTTCATAATTCATCTCCAAACGAGTGATCGCCTGGTGTACCATCAACCCGGTAAGGGCGAAAATCACAGCCAAAATAGCAATTCTGTTTCTGAGAAGAATTCTGATAACTACAGACCACATATACAACGATTTATTGAATTGGGAACCCCTCAACACCCTGAGCGTGTTCGGGTGATGAAACCCTTTAGCAAACGACTCATATTTTAAGGTGCAAAGGTATAAAAAAGCTGTTATGGTTTTTGCTATCTTTGCACCCTCTTAATGAATACCTACCAACAAGAGCGAGTATGTTTGAAAATCTGAGTGAACGGTTTGATCGCGCCCTGAAAGTTTTAAAAGGGCAGGGGCACATTACCGAAATAAATGTGTCGGATACCTTAAAGGATGTGCGTCGTGCACTGCTTGATGCCGACGTGAGCTATAATATTGCCCGTGACTTTGCCAATCAGGTAAAAGAGAAGGCAATGGGCATGAATGTGTTAAGCGCTGTTTCTCCAGGCCAGTTGATGGTAAAGGTGATGCACGATGAGTTGACCCAACTCATGGGCAGCGAGCATGCTGACATCAACCTGAAAGGGAATCCCGCCATCATCCTCATTGCCGGATTGCAGGGTTCGGGTAAAACCACTTTTTCTGCCAAACTGGCCAATTTCCTGCACAGGAAAAGGGGCAAAGCTCCAATGCTGATCGCCTGTGACGTCTATCGCCCCGCAGCGATTGATCAGCTCAAGGTGCTTGGTGAACAGATCAGCATTCCGGTTTACACCGAAGAGGGTAACATGCGCCCCGTAGACCTCGCACAAAAAGGGATTCAGCAAGCAAAACTCACCGGAAGGGATGTGGTCATTATTGATACAGCTGGTCGACTGGCCATCGATGACATGATGATGAAAGAGATTGCCGAGATCCATGGTAAGGTGAAGCCTGATGAGACCCTCTTTGTAGTGGACTCCATGACCGGACAAGATGCTGTGAATACCGCCAAAGCCTTTAATGATGTGCTCGACTACGACGGGGTCGTCCTCACCAAACTGGATGGTGATACACGAGGTGGTGCTGCCCTGACCATCAAAGCGGTGGTCAACAAACCCATCAAATTTGTCGGTATCGGCGAAAAGATGGATGCACTCGATCTGTTTCATCCAAAAAGGATGGCCGACAGAATTTTAGGTATGGGTGACATCGTTACCCTCGTTGAGAAAGCCCAGGAGCAGTTCGAAGAAGACGAGGCCGCACGACTGCAGAAGAAACTGGCACGCAACACCTTTGACCTGGAAGACTTCCTGAAACAGATCAGGCAAATCAAGAAGATGGGTAATATCAAAGACCTGATGGGTATGATCCCGGGTATGGGAAAGGCTTTGAAAAACATGGACCTTGACGACAATGCGTTCAAAGGCATTGAAGCCATTATTGAATCAATGACACCATACGAAAGACAAAACCCCGCTGTGATCAATGCCAGCAGAAGGAAAAGAATTGCAGCCGGTTCCGGTACTGATGTGCCTGAGGTGAACAGATTGATCAAACAGTTTGAAGACACCCGTAAAATGATGCACAACTTCACAAAAGGTGGTGGAAAAAAGGCCATGAGAACCATGAAAAACCTGAAAGGGATGCGCCGGAGGTAAACAATTCAGCCCCTGTTTCGTTAGTAATTTGTATTCCGGAAGGGGGAAGATCCTCTTCGCAATCAAAAAGAAAAAGCGTTATGGAAATAATAGACGGAAAGAGAATATCGGAAGAGATACGGCAGGAGATAGGTGCCGAAGTGGCTTCAATGATCGACAAAGACTTACGTGCCCCCCATCTGGCGGCGGTGATTGTAGGTGATGATCCGGCTTCGCAGACCTATGTTGCCAGCAAAGAAAAGCAAGCCAAAGGGGTAGGCTTCACCAGCACTGTGTACCGTATGCCCGCTGATACAAGCCGGGAAGAGTTGATGGGTGTGATAGAATTCCTGAACAACGACAACGACGTAGATGGCTTTATTGTGCAGCTCCCTCTACCCGCACACATTGATGAACAAGAGGTGCTGCTTTCCATTAATCCGGCCAAAGATGTCGATGGCTTCCACCCTGAAAATGTGGGTCGGATGGCACTCGGCTTACCATGCTATATACCGGCTACTCCTAATGGTATTATGGAGCTGCTGAAACGTTATCAGGTAGAAACAGCCGGTAAAAGTTGTGTTGTGCTTGGAAGAAGTCATATTGTTGGTTCACCGGTCTCCATTCTGATGTCACAGAAGACCACACCCGGCAATGCCACCGTTACCCTTTGCCACAGCCGTACACAGAACCTGAAAGAGGTATGCCGCGAAGCAGATATCCTTATCGCTGCCATTGGCCAACCCCGCTTTGTCACTGCCGACATGGTGAAAGAGGGTGCTGTGGTGATAGATGTGGGAATCCACAGGGTGGAAGACCCTTCGAAAAAAAGTGGGTTCAGACTGGTGGGTGACGTTGATTATGACGAAGTGGCTAAAAAAGCCTCTATGATCACCCCCGTGCCGGGTGGAGTGGGCCCCATGACCATCGCCTCATTGCTGCAAAACACACTGAAGGCTGCCAAAAAACAAGTGTATTCTTAAAAAAACAACCGGCAGACCCTTACACACATCCATGTTGCCAACACCATCCGCTCAAACAATATCCAATGACCTCACCTTGCCGGTGGTTGAAGTTTTCGCCACCATTCAGGGAGAGGGGTATCATACCGGGAAAAGCGCAGTTTTTATCCGCCTGGCTGGTTGTGATATCTGTTGTAACTGGTGCGACAGCAAAGAGTCGTGGGATGCCAGTGATTGGCCTGGTATGAAAACGGAACAGATCCTGGAACAGGTGATTCCATTTGGTCTTGCCGATGTAATCATCTCAGGGGGCGAACCCCTGCGATACGATCTATCAGTGCTTACCTATGCCCTCAAAACAGCCGGATGCAGAACATTTCTCGAGACATCCGGCGCCTACCCAATCACCGGTGAATGGGACTGGATCTGCCTGTCTCCAAAAGCCTCACACCCTCCACTACCCGATGTGTTCCTCAAGGCAGGTGAACTGAAAGTGGTCATCGCCACCTCAGATGATCTTCAATGGGCAGAACAACAACGTTTGCAAGCCAGACCCGATACCCTCTTTTACCTGCAGCCGGAATGGTCGGTCAGAGAAACCATCCTGCCAATAATCACCCGATATATATTAAAAAATCCGGTTTGGATGTTATCTTTGCAGAGCCATAAATATATCGGCATACCGTAGTGTGTTGCCACCAGGATTGCCCACCCCGGTCTGCCCCAATTTGTTAACCATCGAATCATGATGAACAGATACCTTACTCTTCTGTTGCTCTTATTTGCATTGGCAATAGAAACACAGGCACAACGCCGCCACAGTTGGACCTCTTCAAGCCGAGCAGCTATAAGACACCAGGAGAGAGCCATACAACACTATCAGCAAGGAGATATAGAGGATGCCCTCAACTCCGTTAAAAGGGCCATCGGCAGAGACTCCGCCTTTATTGAAGCGTATCTTCTGCTGGCAGAAATCTCCATGGACCGCAGAGATCAAGAAACAGCCGTGTTTGCGTTGGAGTATGTTGTGGTCATCGACCAGATGTTCTTCCCCCAGGCTTTGCTCCATCTGGGAAACCTCTACATAAGTAAAGGTGAATATGAGAAAGCCCTCAGCTTCTTAAGTCGATACCGGAATATGCCCATTAGAAGTGAAACACTTAGAAAAGCTGTTGAAAGAAGCATTGCAACCTGTCACTTTGCCATAGAGGCGATGCAGAACCCGGTTGACTTTGACCCAATCAATTTGGGTGAAGGGGTGAACACCCCGCTTGATGAATACTTCCCCAGTCTGACGGTAGATGAACAGATGCTGTTGTTTACACGCCTTGACCGTGCTCCGTCCAGTCTGGATGGCTGGAATGAAAATCTCTACATTAGTCGTTATCAAGACTATATCTGGCAGCCTGCTCAAAGCCTGGGTTCGCCGGTTAATTCCCGTTACAACGAAGGTGCATCAGCCATCTCCCCAGATGGGCAGATCATTGTGTTTACTTCGTGTGAGATTATGCGTGGTATGGGATATGGCGCCGGGCGAACGGGCTTTGGTAGTTGTGATCTGTTTTATACCTATCGCACAGGTAACCAATGGGCTGTTCCGATGAATCTCGGACGACCCGTGAACACCCCGAGGTGGGAATCGCAACCCGCCTTTGATGCTGATGGACGTACCCTCTACTTTGTAAGAGGTGTGCCGGCACAAGGAGGTATGATCACCAGTGCCAATATCTTCTATACCGTGCTCGATACCAATGGCAAATGGTCGGAACCGGTGATGCTGGGACCACATATCAATACCGAAGGAAACGAAGAGAGCGTGTTCATTCACCCTGACGGACAAACCCTCTACTTCTCGTCCGATACCCACCCCGGTATGGGTGGCTATGATATCTTTATGAGCCGTAGACAACCCGATGGAGAATGGGGCAAACCAGTGAACCTCGGATACCCCATCAACACATCAAAAGATGAAATTGGTTTCATCGTAAACGCTTCCGGTACTACAGCCTACTTCTCAAGCGACAGACCCGGTGGGATAGGAGGGCAGGATATCTACCAGTTTGAACTGGATCCCTCCCTGAGGCCATCGCCTGTTACATACCTGAAAGGTGTAGTGTTTGACGCTGAAACAACAAAACCCATAGCCGCTGCCTTTGAACTGATCAACCTCAATACCGGTGAAACAGTGATCAGCTCAATCTCAGACCCCGTAACCGGTGAGTTCCTCCTCAGCCTACCTACAAACCAGTCGTGGATGCTGAACGTGAACAAAGAGAGATACCTCTTCTATTCAGACCATTTTGAGCTTACAGGAGAGTTCACTGCCATGAAACCCTATGAAAAAGATATCCCCCTGTACCCGGTTAGGACGGGTGAATCAATGGTGCTTCGCAATATCTTCTTCGACATCGACCGTGATGTGTTGAAGCCGGAATCGATTACAGAGCTGGAACGCTTACTGGATCTGCTCCGTAAGAACCCATCCATCGAAGTGGAGATCAGTGGTCATACTGACAACACCGGTACACGCGCCAGAAATGAAGAGCTCTCAAAAAGCCGCGCCAAAGCCGTGGTAAACTACCTGGTAGAAAAAGGGATAGAACCGGACAGATTATCCTACCAGGGATATGCCGATACCATCCCAATTGCCGATAACGCAACAGCAGAAGGGCGTGCCCTGAACCGACGTACTGAATTTAAAGTGACAGGGTTCAGATAAAAACCGAAGATCCGTATGGATAAATGCTTGTTAATTCTTCTCCGTTTCACCAATGTGGTTAAACGCATCGGTGATGGTGAAAGGGTAACCCGGGTATTCAAACAAGGGGAAAAGCTTTTCGCTCTCACCACGTGAATAGCCGTATATCGACTGATACTGACCAACCTCTTCTCCCATGTTCTCAACCTGGTTGAGATAAGCCCCAACAGGCTTCGACTCCACGATGATAACTTTGTCATCCTGGTTTACGATCGGACTGTGCCGGCGTGAATGATCATACTCAAACTCCAGTATCCTTCGCCCGTCAGGAGTGATACCTATGGTTCGGAATGTCATGCTCTTGCCAATCCCGGGGAGGTTCATCATGCTCCGGTCAGAAGCAATAAAAGGTATCTTCTGCTGTGCCACCAACCGGGCGATCTCCTTGGTCGTAAGCTTCCCTTCAGACGCCTTGCCAACAATGGTCTTGGTCAGCGACTTGTTGATCCGTCCAAAAGCCTTCTCTTCATGTTTCTCCTGCATCAACCGGGCATGTGTGGCAAAATTGTGCCTGTTCTCCATAAAGCCTTTCACAGAAAACGTATAGTAGGGCATTACGCCAATCTGCGACAACGTGGCCCGGAGCTTTGCCATGTGACCCCTTCGCGATGAAGCCACCGTGAAAACATGCTGATTGGTAACAATCCATCCGGCATCAGTTAACATCTTCACCGCCTTTGCCGCCTCAGGGGTTACCTCCATAGCCGACTCAAAATGAGTCTGAATTACAAACTGCTTGATGCCAAGC
>SKPS01000100.1 GCA_007119395.1 Lentimicrobiaceae bacterium | reverse complement strand
TGCCGGGGTATCTGTCGGCTCAGGTGGCACCGTTTCGCTGGATGCTGGTGTTGCTGGTGTTTTTGTTTACGGTTCTGATCCCTGTCTTGTTGATGGGGATGTTGCGCAGTGTAGGGCGTATCTCCACGCTTCAGATGGAGGATCGCGCCGAACGTACCATTCCCTATTTGCTTACGGGCATTGTCTATTATCTGGCATACCGCTATTTCCTGCGGATGGGACTCCCTCCGGTATATGCGCTTATATTGCTGAGTGCCACTGCATTGGTATTGGTGGCAATGTTGATTAATTTGCGGTGGAAGGTGAGTCTGCACATGATGGGCATTGGCGGGGCACTCGGATTGTTGCATGGACTGGCCCCCCATTTCCCCGGGGCGATGTTTCTGCCAACGGTGGTGTTGGTTGCCATAGGAGGGATGCTTGCTTTTGCCCGGTTGTTTTTGGGAAGTCACCGGCAGGGGGAGGTGTATGGTGGTTTCGGAGTGGGTTACCTGTTGTTTTTGGTGATCTTTTCACAGCTTATGTAACCCGTATCGGGTCCAAATCTTTTTTTGAGGTGCTGATTAAAATGTGCTTATACCCGAGGAGCAATCCCGTATACAACGTTTGCGATACTGGAGGCTGGGTGCAGCATACGAAGGGGGTACATATCTGCTGAATGATTTTTTTAACCACAATGGTCACAAAGTTGGCACAATGTACACAAAGAGGGTCTTTGTGGCCTTTGTGAAAGCCTTGGTGGTCTTTGTGGTTAAACAAACCTAATTGGTTATATTCATGGTACCCCTTCGGGTCTGTTTTGTTTGTTTCCCGCTGAAATGCGGTGAAATTGCGCTGATATGCGCAGAAAGAACTTTGTTCACAGAAATCAAAGAGGCAGCCTCAATGATCATAAAACGACACGAAGTCGTACTGTTGTTTGCAACGCTTGTGAAGTCTGGATTTCAGCGCCTTTCTGCGTAGTTTTTGCGCCTTTCTGCGGGAACTAAAAAATCCTCGGTCCAAAAAAAAGACCGATATATGGCTCTGGAAAAGCTTTTCAAACATTACCCAAATTGTCGTGCCTCGACCTTATCCTCATAAAAAGCACACAATGTATCTCCGCACCTCAAAAAAAGAAACTGCCCGTATCGGATACAGTTCAGGTGTTCGGGTTGAATTGCATTTATCATTATTTCATGCATCGTTAAGGCCAGCAAGGATCTTGTGTGGGTTGATGGATTATGGGGATTATGGCCAACGTTGTGGTGTGTTGGTTTGTGATATCAGGTGATGATGAGTCCCAGGGATTCGGCCAGTGTGGTTTGGAGGTGTTGTTGTGCTTCTTCGATGGGCACGTTGGATTCTAGCTCTTTGCTGAGCGAGGTGACCTGTTTATCGGTAAATCCGCAGGGGTTGATATGGTTGAAATATTCGAGGTTGGTGTTGATGTTCAGGGCGAGGCCGTGCATAGAGATCCACCGGGAGGTTCTCACCCCGATGGCGCAGATTTTCCGGGCTTTTCCCGGTTTTTCCGGGTCTATCCATACCCCTGTGGCACCCTGCAACCGTTCCCCTTTCACCCCGTAATGCTTCAGCATATTGATCACAGCCTCTTCGAGCTTATGGATGTACTCTCTGGCGCCTTTCACGAAATAGTCGAGGTTAAGGATGGGGTAGGCCACAATTTGTCCGGGGCCGTGGTAGGTGATGTCACCACCTCTGTTCACATGTACAAATTCAGCGTTGGCTGCTTTGAGTTCCAGGTGAGGCAGCAGCAGGTTGTTCTCGTTGCCGCTTTTCCCGAGGGTATAGACGTGCGGGTGCTCGCAGAACAGCAACCAGTTGCCGGTGGGCAATTGTTCGTGTCGTGGAAGGGGTTGGTTTGCCAGTTTGACTTTCTCGATCTCTCTGAAGTATTGTTCCTGGATGTCCCATGCTTGTTGGAAACCAATGGTGCCTAGGTTGATAAATCGGGTATGCCGGTTGATGCCGGTTGAGAGGGTGTTTTCAGGGATTGACATGTTTCTCTGCGTGGTATGATGATCTGACAAGTGGGGCGCTTTCAACGTGTTTGAACCCTTTTTCGTGAGCTATTTTTTTCAGGGCGTCAAACTCTTCAGGGGTTCGGTATTTTGCTACCGGCAGGTTGTGTTTGGTGGGTCTGAGATACTGGCCGATGGTGATCACGTCGCAGTGGACATTTCTGAGGTGATCCATGGTTTGTATGATTTCACCGGTGGTTTCGCCCAGCCCCACCATGATACCTGATTTGGTGGTGATACCGGTTTTGTGTATGGTATGGATCACATGGAGGCTGGTTTTGTAGTTGGCTTTGTTTCTTACGATGGGGGTGAGGCGTTCAACGGTTTCGAGGTTGTGTGCCATCACATCGGGTTGCGCGTTTGCTACGGTATGGATGAGGGATTCGTTGCCCAGGAAGTCGGGGATCAGCACTTCGATGGTGGTCTTAGGGTTGAGATGTTTCACCTGTTTGATGGTTTGAGCCCAGTGTGTTGCTCCGCCGTCGGGCAGGTCATCTCTGTCGACGGAGGTGATCACGGCGTGGTTGAGTTTGAGATGTTGGATGGCCTTTGCCACGTTGAGGGGTTCTTCGGGATCGGGGGGCAGGGGTTTGCCGGTTTGGGTGGCGCAGAATGCGCAGCCCCGGGTACACACATTGCCGAGGATCATAAAGGTGGCGGTACCGGCTTCCCAGCATTCGGCCTGGTTAGGGCAGCGACCGCTCTGGCAGATGGTATGGAGTTGGCTGTTTTGAAGCAGTTGCTTGAGTTCAACGAATTTTTTCCCACCGGGGATACCGGTTTTGAGCCAGTGGGGTTTCCTTTCAGGGGGGGCGTTGTGGTGTTGAAGTGGTGTTGAAGTGCCGGTTTCTTTTTTCATGGGTGCAAAGGTAGTGAAAGAAGGGATTGGGTTAAAAATTGCACCAGGCGGTGGGGCCTGTCTGGCCAAAAAGGGTTACTTTCGCTGGATTATACGAATACCATAAAGGAGGCATAATGGCAACGGGGAAACTGTTTTTATTGGATGCCATGGCATTGATTTACAGGGCTTATTTTGCGATGAGTCGCAATCCGCGCATCAATTCCAAGGGTCAGAATACATCTGCGATACTGGGTTTTGCCAACACGTTGAATGAGGTGTTGCAGAAGGAGCGTCCGACGCATCTTGGGGTTGTATTTGATTCATCGGCTCCCACCTTCCGGCATGAGATGTATGAGGAGTATAAAGGCACGCGTGACACCATGCCTGAGGATCTTTCGGTATCGATACCGTATATACGTCGTTTGATAGAGGGGTATGGTATTCCGTTGATAGAGGCTGATGGTTATGAGGCGGATGATTTGATAGGCACGTTGGCTCACCGTGCGTCATCGGAGGGTTTTGAGGTGTATATGATGACACCTGACAAGGATTTCGGGCAGTTGGTGAAGGATGGGGTATACATCTACAAGCCGGCCCGTATGGGCAGTGGTGCGGAGGTGATTGGTGTTGAGGATGTTTGCAAGCGTTACGGCATCTCTCGTCCTGAGCAATTGGTTGACATTCTGGCGTTGTGGGGTGATGTATCGGACAACATACCGGGCATTCCGGGCATAGGAGAGAAGACTGCTTCGAAGCTGATTGGCATCTATGGCAGTGTGGAGGAGTTGCTTTCCCGATCGGGAGAGTTGAAGGGGAAGCAGCGTGAGAACGTGGAGCAGTATGGCAAGCAGGGCTTGTTATCGAAAGAGCTGGCGCGCATTGTCACCGATGCGCCGATCCCTTTTGATGCCGCGAAGCTGGAGGTTTCGGAGCCGAACCGTGAGCAGTTGGTGGCGTTGTTTGACGAGATGGAGTTTCGCACATTGAAGGCGCGCATGTTTGGTGGTGGTGCTTCTGCCGGGGGCTCTGAGTCATCAGGCGATGGAGTGCAGGGCTCTTTGTTTGACGCACCCGGTGGCGGGGATTTGGAGACAGCCTTCAAGACCCTGGCTGATGTGCCACATCGTTACCACCTGGTGACTGATCAGGCGGGGCGTGCTGACTTGATAGAACGGTTACAGGGATCGAAGGGATTTTGCTTCGACACGGAGACCACAGGTCTTGACACGTTAACGGCTGAGCTGATCGGGATTGCCTTTGCATTGGAGCCCGGTGAGGCGTGGTTTGTGAAGCTCCCTGAGGAGCGTGAAGCATGCCTTGAGGTGCTGGAGGAGTTTGCCGTGCTTTTCGGATCTGATCAACATGAAAAAATCGGTCACAACCTGAAGTACGACATACAGGTGCTGATGAACTATGGCATGCAGGTGCGTGGCCCCTGGTTTGATACCATGATCGCTCATTATCTGTTACAGCCGGAGACACGTCACAACATGGATTTCCTTGCGGAGAGTCTTTTGGGTTACAGCACCATCAAACTGGAGACTTTGATTGGCAAGCGGGGCAAGGGGCAGCGCACGTTACGCAGTGTGGAGGATGAGGTGATAAGGGATTATGCGTGTGAGGATGCTGACATCACCCTTCAGTTGGCGCACAAGTTCAGGCCGCAGTTGAAGGAGGAGGGGTCAGAACGTTTGTATCATACCACGGAGGCCCCTTTGCTGGAGGTGTTGGCTGTGATGGAGCGCAACGGGGTGAAGGTGGATGTTCCGGCCTTGCAGGAGTATTCTAAGAAGTTGCTCAAGGAGGTTGTGGATCTGGAGGAGCGGATTTACGAATATGCTGGTGTAACCTTCAACATCGCTTCTCCAAAGCAGTTGGGCGAGGTATTGTTCGATCGTTTGAAGATTTCGCCGGCTCCGAAGAAGACGAAGACGCGTCAGTACAGTACCGGGGAGGAGGTGTTAAGCAAGCTGGTGAATCACCATCCGATTGTGGGGGAGATACTGGAGTATCGCTCATTAACGAAGCTGAAGTCGACCTATGTTGACACCTTTCCCCAGTTGATCCATCCGGTAACGGGTCGTGTTCACACGTCTTACAATCAGGCGGTAACGGCCACCGGACGATTAAGTTCGAACAATCCCAACCTGCAAAACATACCGATACGTACTGACCGGGGTCGGGAGATCCGCAAGGCGTTTATTGCCGGGTGTTCTGACCGGGTATTGCTTGCGGCCGACTATTCTCAGATTGAGTTAAGGATCATCGCCCATTTGAGTGGTGACGAGCAGATGCAGGAGGCATTTCGCAGCGGCACCGACATTCATACTGCTACGGCGTCAGGTATTTATGGTGTGGAGATAGAGGATGTAACGAGCACGCATCGTCGTTATGCCAAGACGGTGAATTTTGGAATCATCTATGGTATTTCGGCGTTTGGATTGGCTGAGCGTTTGGGTATTGCCCGTTGGGAGGCGACGGAGATCATAGAGGAGTATTTCAGGCAGTATCCCGGTGTAAAGGGTTACATGGAATCTCAGGTTGAGTTGGCCAGGGAGCAGGGTTATGTTGAGACGATGTTGGGCAGGCGGCGTTATTTGCGTGACATCAACTCGGGCAACAGTTTTATGCGGCAGTTTGCCGAGCGCAATGCCATCAATGCACCGATTCAGGGCACATCAGCCGACATGATCAAGGTGGCGATGGTAACCATCCACAGGGCGTTTTCGGAGCGTGGGCTCCGGTCGTTGATGATCATGCAGGTTCATGATGAGTTGGTATTTGATGTGTATCGGAGCGAGCTGGAAGAGGTTGAGGGGATTGTAACAGAGTGTATGCAGGGCGCCCTGCCGTTGTCGGTACCGGTAGAGGTTGAGATGAAGAGTGGCAGCAACTGGCTGGAGGCACACTGATCAGTCGGGGAGGATAGATCGGTAGTGGTGGTATCTGTTCATCACGTTCCTGACGAACCTTACGGTTTCACGTCCTCTGGCATAGCCGGCTCTTACCACAGGATCGTTGTAGTATTTGGGCTGAGATTTGAGCAGCAGATACTTTTCGGCTGTTTTCCATTGGGTGGGGTCTTCACCATATTTCAGTGCCAGGTTGTACGCATCGAGGATATGTGTCATTCCGATATTGTATGAAGCGAGGATGAACTTGGTTCTTTCGGTTGGGTCGGTGATCTCTTCGGGCAGTTTTTCATGGAGGTATTGAATAAAGGCGATACCTCCCCGGAGTTGTTCTTTCGGGCTGTAGATATTTTGCACACCGAAGCGGCGTGCTGTCACGGGCATCAGTTGCATAAGCCCTGCAGCTCCTGCCCACGATCTGGCTCTTGGGTTAAACCTTGACTCTTCGTAGATGAGTGCTGCCACCAGTCGCCAGTCCCAGGGGCCATCCTGGCTGTGTTTCTTGATCAGGTTGTCGTAGGGTGAGAGTTGCCCCCCCTTCACGGAGTGGAATCGGGCATCACGCAGGTGTGCCGCTTTTTGGTTGACGAAGTAGCGTCTGAAGATATTCCGGTAGGTTCTGGACTGTATGAACTCTTCGGCCCATTGGTTGATCATGGCGAGCAGGGAGTCGGAGCCGGGTCTGGTGGCCCATGCCACCTCTTGTGGCAGGCTGAGTTCTGTTTCAATATCGATGTTGTCGAACCAGGTGCGGTTGGCCATCGCCACATGGTGATCGGCCACGGTGTAGGCGATTTCACCATCGGCCACCAAGGCAATAAGCTCTTCACTGTCAAGCGGAGAATCCTCTATTTGGAGGTCGATGCCCATCTCTGTGGCGAGGTTTCTTAGACGCATGCGGTGGGCTGATCCCTTCTGCACATAGACGGTTTGGTTCGCCAACTCAGCATGGCGTCTGATAAGCGGAGCAGACGCTCTGCGCTGGTCGTTTTCATCGTCTTCCTCTGAAGGAATTCTCTGTATCAACACCTGCCGCGTTTCGTGGATGGGGATGGTGAAAGCAAGCACCTCCTTCCGGGGAGCATTAATGGTGAGGTCCATGGCAATCAGATCGGCTTCCCCCACGGCAAGCATCCGAATGCTCTCTTCAATGTTTTCAGCACTGATAATTTTCAGGGCAACCCCCATATGCCCTGCCAGATGGGTAAGCAACTCGTATTGGTAACCCATCGGTTGACCTTTGTAAAGGAAATAGCTTGTGGAGCTGTTGTCAGTGATGGCGATCAACGTGTCACGCTCCAGGATGGTCTCCAAACAGTTGTCAACAACATGCTCATGCACCAACGGTTTATGGAAAATGACCAAGTACATTGTAAAGCCCAACAATACCACAAAGAGGGCAAGCACAATGGCGTCTTTCGTTTTGCGAACAAGATGATTATACCTCATTCATGTGTGGATTAATCCGGTGCAAGATAAGGAATATTTTTTATATCCATTTCCCGGGTGAGTGAGGTGAGAGAGGGTGGGTGCGCAGCAGGTCGGCCACAGGTATTTCATGCTTGCATAAGCTGATTCACGATTTCGGGCACCCCGATGGTGGCTGGTTGTTGGATGTGTTTGATCCGTTGGTCACGGTGATTGGGAAAGTCACCCGGGTCAATGAGGTAAATGGGGCAGTTGGCAGGGCCGTAGTGAATCAGTCCGGCTGCAGGATATACGTTGAGGGATGTTCCGATCACCAGGATGACATCAGCGGTTTGTGTGATCCTTGCGGCTTCGTCGATCAGGGGCACCGGTTCGCCAAACCATACAATGTGTGGCCGCAACTGTGCCCCTTCGGGGCAAAGGTCGCCGGTTTTCAGCTCCCACCCGTCAAGCTCAACCACATAGTGCGGGTTTCGGGTAGAGCGCACCTTGCGCAGTTCGCCATGCAGGTGAAGGATGTTGGATGACCCCGCCCGCTCATGTAAATCATCCACATTCTGCGTGATAATCTGTACATCATACTTCTCTTCAAGCTCCTTTAACGCAAAATGAGCAGCGTTGGGCTCCACCTCCAAAAGCTGCTTCCGCCGCTGGTTATAAAAGTCGATGACAAGCTCCTGGTCCCGCAGCCACGCTTCAAAAGTGGCTACGTCTTCAATCCGGTAGTTGTTCCAAAGGCCATCGCCATCGCGAAAGGTCATCAGCCCGCTCTCACGACTGATGCCAGCACCAGTGAGTACTACGATTCTCTTTTTCATGGTGTTGTTTATTGATGGGTCAAATATACATGAAAAAGGTTGAATGGGGATGTGAGGATGTGGGGATGTGAGGATGTGGGGATGTGGGGATGTGGGGATGTGAGGATGTGGGGATGTCAGTACGCTTGTGTGATGTCCCAGACGAAGGCTCTGATGCCTACGTCCTTGTTGATTTCGTCGAGCTTGCGGATGTTGTCCAGGAGATCGGGGACCACCTCTTCGGGGATGATGGTGAGAATGGCGGAGTTCATTTCGGGCCAGGTGTGGGTGCCGTAGCGGGGTTCGCCGGTTACCGAGCCCCTCCCCTGCACATCCTCCCAGAAGGTATAGCCTTTGATCTTCATGATGTCAATGATATACTCTATCCGTTCGGTATGTGCCTGGTTGAAGACGATAAACACCGCTTTGTTTTGGGTATGTTGTTGGGGGTTATTCTCTTGGTTGCTCATGATACTGGTTGTTTTTGTAATCGATTTGTTTTTGTTGATGATGCAAGTGTTTGATTAGTCGAGGAAGTCGAAGTCTTTTCTCAGGTGCATGGTTTTGTTCCGTTGTCCGCTTTTTGCCACGAGGGAATACATCACGGGCACGATCACCATGGTTACCATGGTTGAGAAGACCAGTCCGCCGATCACGGTAATACCCATTGGGCTCCATATTTCGGAGCCTTCTCCTCTTGAGAGGGCGAGGGGCATCATACTGAGGATGGTTGTGAAAGCGGTCATCAGTACGGGTCTGAGCCTTGATTTTCCGGCGATGAGGATCGCTTCGTTGAGTGCTTTCCCACGGTCACGCATCAGGTTGATAAAGTCAACAAGCACGATTCCGTTTTTCACCACGATACCAATGAGGAGTACCGATCCGAGGCCGGCAATCACATTGAGCGTGGTTTGTGTGAGGAAGAGTGCATAGATAACGCCTGTGAGGGCAAAGGGTATGGAGAACATGATGACAAACGGTGTTCTGAACGATTCAAACTGCGATGCCATCACAATAAACACGAGCAACAGACTGAGTATCATGAGCAGTCCGAGGTCTCTGAACGCCTCTTGTTGTTCCTGGAAGGCACCACCCACGTTGATGGCCACACCGTGGGGTATTTCCACCTCTCTGGTGATTTCTAATATTTCGTTGGCGAGTTCACCCAGCGAGGTGTTGTGTGGTTTGGCTGAGACGGTGACCACCCTCTCTTTTCTTTTGTGCTGAATGGCAGGTGGACCCCAGAACTCTTCCACGGTAGCGATCTCTTTGAGTTTGATCATTTCACCACGAGGGGTCATCACAGTGATCTCTTCCAGGTCGGTGATGGAATTTCTCTGGTGCTCTTCGAATCGAATGATAATATCGTACTCTTCGCCCTCCTCTTTGAACCGTGAGGGGATCATACCGCTGATGCGGTTACGCACCATGGTGGAGACGGTTGCTGAGGAGAGGCCGTGGATGGCCAGCTTCTCTTTGTCGAGCAATACCGCCAGTTCGGGCTTATCGGGCTGACGGCTGACGGTAACATCGGTGGCACTCTCCAGTTGGCTGATTCTGTCTCTGAAGTTTTCAGCGAGCTGGTTGGTGGTGTTGAAGTCGTAGCCGAAGATCTCAAGGTCAACATTGTTCTCACCGCCTCCCATACCGGGTCCTCCGCTGGTGGTGACCACCAGGCTGATCACCTCGGGCATGGCGTTGATTTTTTCACGCAGACCGTCGGCGATCTCCCAGACAGTGCGACTGCGCTCATCCACCGGGCTCAGACGTGTCATAAAGTTGATCATGTTCGAACCGGCGGTGGTAAACAGGGCAAACATACCCCCCTCGTCGTCGGATCCTGAAGAAGCAGTAATCACTTCAATCTCAGGATAGTCATCCATCATAATCTGCTCAATCTTACGGGCAGTTTTCACAGTTTCTTCCACACGTGTACCGGTTTGCAGCTCAATGGCCATGTTGATCCTCGACTCATCGGTTTGCGGCATAAAGTCGGTGCCGATAAAACGAGTCAGCAGCAGGGAAGAGACAAAGAGCGCCAGTGCCGACAGTAAGACAAAGGCTTTGTATCGCAGTACCCAACGGAGTGTTGCCACGTAGAAATCCTCTACCCTGTGCAACAGTTTTTCAATGGTGTTTTGGTAGGATAACTTTGAAGAGGAGGTGATTTTTTGCTTCATTGTCAGGAGGCGAGAGGAGAGCATGGGTGTGATGGAGATGGCTGCGAGGGTAGAGGTGATGACGGTGATGGTGACGATCCATCCGAGCTGGTTAAACATCACACCTGTGAGTCCACCCACCAGTGTCAGGGGGAAGAACACGGCGACCACCACCAGTGTGGTGATAATCACCGAGAGCCACACTTCGTTGGTTGCGTAGATGGCGGCTTCGCGCGGGCTGCTGCCTCTTTCGATATGTCGTGAGATGTTCTCAAGCACTACAATGGCGTCGTCAACCACCATTCCGATAGCGATCGACAGGGAGGTGAGGGAGATCACATTCACGGAGTTACCGGATATGAAGAGGTAGACGAATGCGATGATCAGTGAGATGGGGATGGTGAGCACAATAATAAAGGTGGCCCTCCATTTCCCCAGGAAGAAAAGGACGACCAGCACTACGAAGAAGAAAGCGAACATCAGGGTTCTGGAGAGGTTGTTAATGGAACCTTTGATGAACTCGGAGGTGTCCATGATCAGGTTGATCTCCACATCGGGGGGAAGGTCTTTTTTGAGGATCTCCATATTTCTGGTGACATCCCTTGCTACTCTGACGGTGTTGGCGCCCGACTGTTTCATCACAAACATTCTCAGCCCTGTTTGCCCGTTGATTTTTTCGTCGAGGGTCATGTCTTTCAGGGTATCTCTTACGGTGGCTACATCTCTGAGGTACACCGGTGTTCCCTGGAAGTTGCCAACGATCAGGTCGTTGATTTCGTGGCTTTCAGCAAATTCGCCCTGCACTCTGAGCTGGTAGTCGGTTTTGCCCATTTTGATGTTTCCGGAGGGCATATTGAGGTTTTCGGCGGCGATCACATTTCCAATTTGTTCGATGGTGAGGAAGTAAGCGTCGAGGCGACGTGCATCCACATCAACATAGACCACCCTTCTGGGGGCACCGATCATACCGATGGAACCGATGCCATCCACCCTGTTGAGGGGGTTGATAATTCTTTCATCGAGGATTTTATCGAGTCCCGGGAAGCTCTCTTTGGCGGTAACGGCGTAGAAAACGATGGGCATTTGGGAGGTGCTGAACTTAAACACAGAGGGGCGGTCTACGTCGTCGGGCAGGAAGTTGTAGATCCTGTCAATCACATCCCGTATTTCGTTGGTTGCTTCATCGAGGTTGGCGTCCCATGAGAGTTCCAGTGTGATCACCGAGAGGTTATCGGAGGAGGTGGAGGTGATCTCTCTGAGGTTGTCCACTGCATTGAGTGCATCTTCAAGCGGACGAGTTACAATCGATTCAATATCGGTGGCGTTGGCACCGGGGTATGTGGTGATCACCGAGATAAACGGGGGGTTGATTTCAGGGTATAGGTCAACGGGTATTCTGGTGAGGGAGTAGAACCCCATCACGATGATGGCAGCGAAGATCATCATCGTGGTGATGGGTTTGTTGACGGCTTGTTTGTAGATGCTCATAATGGAGAGGCTTTATAATGTATTCACTGAGTTTATGGGTTGTAATGATTACTGAACGATGTTCACGGCAGCGCCATCGACCAGTCGTGCTTGTCCGCTGGTGACAATGCGGTCCCCTTTGTTGAGTTTATCTGAGAACACTTCCACCAGGTCGTCGTATCGTCTGCCCAATGTCACGGGTACCCTCACGGCATTTCCGTTCTCCTCTTTGAAGAGGAATCGGTCGTTGGATCCCTGCATTTTCAATACGGCGTGTGCGGGTATCAGCAGAGCTTCCACTCTGTCGAGGTCGAGTTGCACCCGGCAAAACATACCCGGTCTGAGGAGGTTTCCGGTGTTGTTGAGCATCACTTCGATATTGAAGGTTCTGGTAGCAGGGTCAATGGTTGGGTGGATCCGGAACACGGAGCCTGTGAACGGCCGGTCGGGGTAGATATCTGTTAATATCACGGCGTTCATTCCGGTATTGATTCTGGGGAAGTACTGTTCAGAGACGGCGACGGTCACTTTCAGCCTGTCGATTTGCACAATGGATACGATGGCTGCCTTTCCGGTCATGGGGTTGGGTGCGGCGGAAAAGATCTCACCGGGCTCATTGTATTTCCCTGAGATCACCCCGCTGAAAGGGGCAGTCAGGCGTGTATTTTCTCTGAGGAACTCCACATTTCGTTGGGTCACCTCGTACTGTGTTTTCATTTGATCAAACTGTTGTTTGGCGATGCTTCCGGTTTTTCTGAGGGTATCGAGGCGGCGGAAGTCGGTTTCCAGGTTGCTGAGCTGCAGTTCAGCCTGCAACAGTTGGGTTGGGTCCATCTGTACCAGGAGTGCACCTTGCGCAACGCGTGTTCCGATCTCTACAGGGATCTGCATAATCCGACCGGGCTGGGCCGGTGCAATGTGACGCTCTTCCCACGGCAGCAAAGTGCCCGTAATCTTAATGGTTCGTGCCACCTCGCGCACCTCCAGAGAGGTGACCCGTACATTCTCCACGGCAGCTCTTGTGTCGTTCTCCTCTTCCGAAGAACCGGCGCCTCCGCATGATGCCAGCAATAAGGCGGTAAAAAACAGGGTGTAAGCTAATAATGATTTCATGGTAATTGGCATTTCTGGTCGTTGTTGTGGATGATGATTATTGAATTTGTCCGTATAGTTTCTGAAGCTGCACCCTGGCATTGAGCACCTGCAGCATGGATGAGATAAAATCGGTCTCAGCACGCACATAGTTGTTGTCGGCATTCACCATGTCGAGGCCGGAGATCATCCCTTGCTCGTACTTCAAGGTGAGGTTCCGGTACACCTTGCGTGCCACCTCAACATTTTTCTCCTGGTTGCGGTACGCTTCGAGCGCATTGATATAGTTGAACCGAAGCTGGTTTTCCTGGATTTGAAGCTGATCGGCCACAAACTCACCTGTTAACCTCGCCTGTTGGTGTTCAATAGAGGATTGCCGGATTTGCGCCATTCTCACCCCGCTGCTGAAGATGGGGATGTTGAGCTGCAATCCGATCACATGGGCGGGGGTCATGTCAAAAGCGGGTTTCAGGATCTTGTAGGTGTATTGATAGAAGCCACTCAGGGTGGGCAAAGCATTGGCCCGGGTCATATCCACCATCTTTTTGCTCATTTCGACCTGCTGCTGCATAATCTGGTAGTCGAGGTTGCCCGAGAGGTCAAACTCCTGCATCAGGGTCCCTTCAAGTTGTGCCATATCAAGCAGATGGGAGAGGGAATCTGTTAACACGATGTCAGTTTGCGGGTCAAGGCCCATCACCAGTCGCAGCATGTTTTTGGCCAGTTCCAGTTGTCGCTCTGAAGAGCGTACCGCATTCTCCATGGTGTTCACCTGCACCGAAAGCTGGTCGAGCTCTGTTTGCTCAATCATGCCGGCCACCGTCATCGCTTCCATCTTCTCGTAGAGTGACCGCAGGTTCTGTTCGTTTTGCTTCATCATTCTCAGCAGCTCCTCAGAGATCAACACCAAGTGATAGGCATCGGTGGTTTGAGAGATCACATCGAGTTTGGTCTTTTGGTACTGCAAACCCGACAGTGTTTCACCGAGGCGTGCCAGTTGAATCCCCACGATATACTGCCCGCTGAAGAGGAGCTGCCCCACATTCACATAGAGGTTGCTCGTAGGGGGAATAGGGATTTCGGTGGCTGGCATATCGGGCGAGAACTCAATGGAGATGCTTGCGTTCATGGCATTGGTGTAATCGGCCGATGCGTTCACCTGGGGCAACCCGTTGGCAATCGCTTCACGCAAGGCAAAAGAGGCCTTCGACATCTCCAAACCGGCACCCAACACCCCCTTGTTGTGCTCCAATGCATGGCGCTGGGCACCCTCCAGATCCACCGTTAAACGCTCCTGCGCAATACCGGAGTAAGGGAGCAGGAATACCCACGCGAAGAGAAGAATAGGATAACAAAGCTTGTTCATAAGATAGCTATTTTTTGTCGTTGTTTTCAAAATAATCATCCAGCAAAGCGATCCCTTTGGGTGTAGAGATCCCTCTGAAATAGGGGAGGAGGATGTTTCTCAACACCTCTTCCGGACTGGGCTCTAACATGATGAGGCGTTCGCTGTTGTGCAGCATCGATACCACCTCGTGCAGGAAAGTGTCAACCAGCTCGTTACGTAAATCCTTGCGAAAGATCCCCTGTTTTACCCCTTTGATAATCAAAGTGTAAGAGGCAGAGAACTTCTTCAGGTCCTCAGTGCAGGAGTAAAAGGTATTGTTCACTGTCTGGTAATACTTTTTGATGTCCTCCATAAACACCTTGGGGAACTGTTTGCGTTGTTCATCCTGGTGTTTCATGATGTGTACCATGGCCTGCACCACGTTGTCGCTCTCTTCAATGATACCCAGCAACACCTTGTTGTTCTCCAGGATCATGTGTCTGAGGCACTCAATCACCAGGGTGTCTTTGTCGGTGAACTTTTGGTAGAGTGTGCGTTTCGACACCCCCAGCTCTCCTGCCAAAGCATCCATGGTAACGTTTCTCACACCATAGGTGAGGAACATTTCAGTGGCCTTTTTGAGTATCTTTTCGTTTACTTCCATTGTGGTCATTCATCATAAAAAATTTGCAACGGCAAAACTAGAAAACTATTTCGGTTTACCAGTTTCCTGTTAGGAATATTTAACAACATTGTTCTGGGATTGTTTTGTTGCAGAGTGGAATTATGATTGTTTAACATATAGAACGGCGGCTTTTTTATTACACAGAACTTCTCATAGGTAAAAAGGATTTTCTCTGAGAATCAACACTATCCTTCATCTTTTTCAGCTTCTTTGGCTCTTTTCTGTATTGATTGCTGATTCTATGGAGACCCGACAGG
>SKPS01000249.1 GCA_007119395.1 Lentimicrobiaceae bacterium | reverse complement strand
GGCGGTCAGCATAGCGACGCCTGCTGAGGGGCCATCTTTTGGTGTAGCGCCTTCGGGTACGTGTAGGTGTACATTAGAAGTAGCGAGGGTTTCCGGGTTTACGCCGAACGCCTCGGCATGCGCTTTCAGGTATTCGAAAGCGAGTGTTGCGCTCTCTTTCATCACATCACCCAGGTTACCTGTGAGGGTGAGGAGTCCTTTCCCTTTGCTGGCGGAAGCTTCCACGAAAAGGATCTCGCCGCCTGTGGGCGTCCATGCCAACCCAGTGGCCACCCCCTGCAAACGGTCTTTTAAACGGATCTCACGCTGGAAAAGAGGCACCCCAAGTATTTTCCGGGCAACAGCCACTGAGAGCTCCTTGCGGAACCTTTTACCGGCCACAATATCACGCGCCCTGCTTCTGACCACCCTGGCAATGCACTTCTCAAGATGACGTACACCCGCCTCGCGAGTGTAATCCTCTATGATCATACGCAGCACCTCATCGGTGAACAGACACTTCTTCGATGGCACACCATGATCATCCAACATCTTGGGTACCAAATGCAAACGGGCAATATCAATCTTCTCTTCCGTCAGATAACCACTTAACTCTATCACCTCCATCCTGTCACGCAACGCAGGATGCACCGTGGTAAGCGTATTGGCCGTAGCCAAAAACATCACCTTGCTCAGGTCATACTCCATCTCAAGGTAGTTGTCGTAGAAAGAGGTATTCTGTTCAGGATCCAGCACCTCAAGCAAGGCCGACGAAGGGTCGCCGCTCACCGTCAATCCACTCACCTTGTCGATCTCGTCCAATACAAAGACAGGGTTTGAGGACTTGGATTTCTTGATACTCTGCAGAATTCTACCCGGCAGGGCTCCGATATAAGTTTTCCGGTGCCCGCGAATCTCAGCTTCATCACGTAAGCCACCCAGAGACATTCTGACATACTTCCGCCCCAAAGCTCTCGCCACCGATTTGCCAAGAGAGGTCTTTCCAACACCCGGAGGGCCTACCAGACACAAGATGGGCGACTTCATATCACCTTTGAGTTTGATCACCGCCAGGTACTCAAGAATACGTTGCTTCACCTTTTCAAGCCCGAAATGGTCTTCATCCAAAATCTTCGCCGCCCCGTCGAGGTCAAAGCTGTCTTCAGTAAATTCGTTCCAGGGCAAATCCGTGATAAACTCCATGTAGTTGAGTTGCACAGCATAATCTGCGGCCTGGATGTTCATCCGTTGCAACTTCTGCAGCTCGCGCTCAAACACCTCCTTCTCCTTCTCACCCCATTTTTTCGCTTTGGCCTTTTCACGCAGTGCAATGATATCCTGCTCGCCGGGAGCACCACCCAACTCCTCCTGAATGGTCTTGAGCTGCTGACTCAAATAGTAATCACGCTGCTGCTTGTCAATGTCGGTTTTCACCTTGTCTTGAATCTGGTTTTTCAACTCCAGCATTTGCAACTCTTCGGTAAGCTTCTTCAATACATGGGAGGCCCTCTGCTTCAGGTCTGTCATTTCAAGCAGCGACTGCTTTTCGTTAACAGGCAGATTGAGGTTGGAAGAGACGAAATTAACAAGGAAAGCGGGGCTGTCGATGTTTTTAATGGCGAAGGAGGCCTCTGAAGGTATTTGGGGTGATTTTTCGATGATTTCGAGAGAGATATCACGCAGTGAGTCTATCAATGCTTTGAATTCATCTGAATGATCAGGCTCCGGAATCCGGCCATATCGTTTGACACGTGCCAAGAGGTAAGGATCTGTCTGCACAAACTCTTTCACGGCGAAGCGCTTTTTCCCCTGGATGATGATGGTGGTACTGCCATCGGGCATTTGCAGGGTTTTAATGATCGTCGCCACAGTACCCACCTCGTGAAGGTCTGATATTTCAGGGTCTTCCACCTCAGGGTCTTTCTGCGCCAATACACCGATCACCTTGGATTTCTTCGCGTAATCCCGGATCAACCGAATCGATTTATCACGACCTACCGTAATGGGCATTACCACTCCGGGAAAAAGGATCATGTTTCTCAACGGCAATATGGGCAAAGTCTCCGGGAGTTTTTCTTTGTTCATTCTCATCTCATCTTCAGATGAGAGCAAAGGGATCATTTCAGCGTCATCATCCAGCAGGTCCCCCAGATAGATGTTCTTTTTGTCTTGATAAATATCCATATCGTTTAATCTGCCATTTTGTCGCATCCCGTTATGAGTAAACTTCCATAGCGGAGCACTGTTCTATAGTTAACAAATTGTTATGGTGAATGTTGAGAGTAATGAACCAAAAACATCCGCCAAATACATGTGTCAGGGTCAACAGTTGTGCCAATTGGCCAAAGCGAAGTGTGTTGTCAGGTTAGTTTTTCTTTCTGAAGACATGTGTCGATTGGTGGACACTTTTCAGGATGGATCTCTCTTTGTGATCGAAGGGGACGTTTCGTCTGGCGAAGACTCTTTCAGCGATTTCGGCAGCTTTTCCAAAGTCGAAGCTGGTAAACCCGGAGGCACCTCCCCATGAGAAAGAGGGGATAAAGGCTCTTGGGAACCCTGAGCCGAAGATATTGGCACTGACACCTATTACAGTTCCTGTATTCAGCATGGTATTGATACCGGTTTTGGTATGATCACCCATAATTACGCCAACAAACTGCAATCCGGTTTCTATGAATGATTTCTCATAGTAGTTCCACACCTTGACCAGGTCGTAGTTGTTTTTGAGGTTTGAAGAGTTGGTATCGGCTCCCATATTGCACCATTCACCGATCACGGAGTTTCCGATAAAGCCGCCGTGAGCTTTGTTGGTATATCCGAACACGACCACATTGTCGAGTTCACCACCAATTTTTGACCAGGGCCCGATGGTGGTGGCGCCATAAACTCTTGCACCCATTCTTACAATGGCATGATCACACAGTGCGAGGCTACCGCGTATCATGGCACCTTCCATCACTTCAGCATTCTTTCCGATATATACCAGGCTGTCGGTTGCATTGATCATGGCATGGCTGACACGGGCACCCTCCTCTACAAACACATTTTCAGGTGCAATCACGTGACTCCCTTTTCCGAAGCCGGCTGATTTCTTACCGGCAGTGACCAAAGGCCAGTCGTGACGTATGGCCTCATGGTTGTGTGAAAAAATATCCCATGGATAGTTCAGCTTCAGGGGGCTTCCCTGGTATTCAATCATCTCCAGGTCTTTCTCCCCCTCCTGAGAAGCTTTCTCTCCATAAAAGACATACATGGCGATGATATGATCACCATACACCAATGCCTGGTGCGGTTTGAGAGCCATCACCTTCTCAACCATGGGCTGCTCCGGCTGAAAAGAAGCGTTGATCAGAATATTGTCAGACTCTTCGTGAATAGGGTATTTGGGCAGCAGATAGTGCTCTGTTAAGGTGGATGTTTTCTGCCCGAGGAAGTGTTCCCATTTTTCACGCATGGTGAGGATTCCAAAGCGTATCTCTGCGATGGGTCGGATAAAAGTGAGCGGAAGCATGTTCTTCCGTGCAATAAATTCATCGAAAAGGATATAGTTCATAGTAAAGGTTTATTGATTTTTTTGAGAGTGCAATATACGAAAAATCGGCCAAATGAAGCAATCCCGTCAAAAAAATATTCACAAAAGTAATCAACAAAAAACCCGGCATAAAACCGGGTTGAATGCTAATTTTCGTCTTTCGACTGGTAATGTTTCTTATACCTGTTTTTAAACTTATCGACCCTACCTGCTGTATCCACCAGCTTCATCTTACCTGTGTAGAAGGGGTGAGAGGTGTGTGAGATCTCCAGTTTTACCAATGGGTACTCATTGCCATCTTCCATGGTGATGGTGTCCTTTGTGTCAACGGCAGAACGGGTGATAAAGGAGTAATCGTTCGACATGTCTTTAAAAACAACCAGTCGGTAATTTTTAGGATGAATATCTTTCTTCATTGTGCAAATTGTTTGATTTTCTATTGTTACTTAATTTATCACCGAAGCTCTTTTCCGGCAAAAATCAGGGTGCAAAATTATAAAAAAAACCAAAACAATCGTACTGGGATTGTTTTTTTTATGCTTTTGGTAGATTCTGCAAGAACAGCAGGGTGTCTGTGCCATCGGCATAATCCCATAGCTCCGGCTCCTGGGTTGTTCCCAATGGCACTGCATTGGGTGTGATTTTCAGGCCTGATGCCACACACTGTATCAGCGCTTGTTGCTGTTCAAGCTCCACAGACAACGTATGAATGTCTGTGTACTCCTCATAGTGAATGACCGACAAAGGGCTTCCAAGCGCTTCGTTGCGTGTTATCAACGCATTAGGGTGCGAGAGGAATGGGATTTTGTTGATCATCATAATCGACTTGTGGTAGTCGTAGTTGTTGCGGTACCGGTGGTGGTTTCCTACGTGATCCCATACGTTGAAGAGGGTGAG
>SKPS01000184.1 GCA_007119395.1 Lentimicrobiaceae bacterium | reverse complement strand
TAACAACATTCTCCCTCACGCCAAAACGATCACATCAACTACTTTGGGGTTGTTTTCTGCAGTTGAGGTGTCAATTTCCATTCTGCAGAAAAGTGTTTTTGACGGTTACCACTCCTCCCCAAAACCTGACCGGAACCCGGAAGCTCCTCCGCGGGAGGAGCTAAATCTAATAAACCTGTTGGCACCGGTGTCAAAGATCGTTTTGGTTGTGTGATAAGTATGGAATTTGTTTTTTATCTGATACTGTGTAGGGGCTTCGGGCGTGTAAGATGCATATAAGCGTATGCTAGACAATCCTAGCAGGCTGACACTTAGGCTTTTACCCTCCCCCATGCACTTATCAACACAATAGTAAAACGCCTCATTCGCCTGAGAATGGCCAGGGCATTTTGTGAAATGGTGCTATGCAAACCCAACGGAGCAGGCATTGTGTGTGTTGTATGGTGAATAACGCAGCTAAAATAGAAAACATTTTATTTGGAAACAATATAAATTACAGTTGGCTTGGATTGAACCTGATCCCCCACAAAAACTAAACTCCCTCAACTCACTTCTAAACTCCCTCAACTTTCTAACGTATGCCTGGATGTTCGTATCGGATCTGGTCAGAAGTGCGGACACCTCAATTATTTTGATCGACAATTACCTTGATGACACGGTGTTGAAGCTGCTGGCCAAGCGAAAACCAGGCGTTGCCATCATTCAACCACGGTACACACAGAGGGGTCGATCTGCAGGTAACCGATCCGGGTATTGGCATCAAACCCTGTCTCTCTGGTGTGGATTGTGATCCTCTGTGTTTGCCCTCCCAGATCACACTCACAGGTCACTTCAGTATATTGCCCCATAAACCTCGCGGTCAACACCCGGGCTTCCAATGAGTTTTCTGCCTTCTGCAGACTGATTCGGATACCATCAGGCCTGATGCAGACCAGCTCATCACCCATCACACGTTGCCGGCTGCAACAGATCAGACCCGTCATTCGCTCATCGAATGCTGAAACCGGCAGATAATTGGCCTGCCCGAAAAAGTCAGCCACATACTTGTTGGCCGGGTTTCTGTACACTTCCACCGGTTTTCCTTCCTGAACTATCACTCCATGGTTCATTACCACCACACGGTTTGAGAGGGCGAAAGCATCATCGATATCGTGTGAAACCAGCAGTGCAGTGGTGCCTGTTTGCTCCAGAATCTCTGCAATCTCGTGTCGCAGGCTTTTCCTCAGCAGGGTATCGATGCTGCTGAAAGGTTCATCAAAAAGAATCAGGAGGGGTTCAGGTGCCAGCGCCCTGGCGAGCGCCACCCTCTGCTGCTGACCTCCTGACAGTTGGTGCGGGTATCGCCCCCCCAAACCTGCCAGACCTGTAATCTCCAGCATCTTCTCGACCACACGTTTCGAGTGGTGAACCAACATCCCCTTCAACCCAAAACGGATGTTCTCATGCACATTCAGATGGGGAAACAGAGCATGATCCTGAAATACAATGCCGATTTTTCTCTTTTCAGGTTCAACAAATTTCTCCGGGCCTATCATTGTTTGTCCATATACCACCAGAGACCCACTGTTAGGGCGTTCAAAACCTGCGATCATTCTCAAGACCGTGGTTTTGCCACAGCCACTGGCGCCCAGTAACGCCACCAACTCCCCTTCCTCCATGCGGAGGGAGAAATTGATTACAGCGGGTGTTGTAGATCCCGGAAACTGGCGGGTCAGTTGATCAGCGATCAGGATACTCATTTTTTTGAAGGTTTATGATGAGGGTTGTGTTTCATAATCAGGTTCAGCAGGATCACCGGGATGATGGCAGCGGTGATGATCACCAGGGCGGCCGGTGACGCTTCGGCGATTCTTTCGTCGTTGGCGTATTCGAAGGCTCTGATGGCAAGGGTATCATAGTTGAAGGGTCTCAGGATCAATGTCAGCGGCAACTCTTTCAGCACATCTACCAGCACCAGCATAAAGGCCACTGCCATTGGTCCGCGCATCAGCGGCAGGTTGACACGCAGGAAGGTGCGCCACAGTGATGATCCCAACGACCGTGCAGCCTGATCCAGGTGAACGGAGATCCGCTCGTTACCACTTTCGATGCTGTGGAATCCCACTGCCATAAACCGAACAGCATATGCATATACCAGTGCTGCTATGGATCCTGTGATCAGCACCGTACCGCCCCCTTTGGAGTCGAGCCACAGGGTGGTGACCAGCAGCCCGATGGCAACCACGGCACCGGGTATGGCATACCCGAGTGTTGCAATGCGAACAGATACCCTGGTCAGCAGACCCGGAAAGGTGCGGATGGTGAACCCCAGAAAGAGTGATAACACAGTTACCAGTACCGCTGCTGTGGCAGCCAATTGAAAGCTGTTTAACAACAACCTGCCAAAGTCGCGATGGTTTGCCGCGTCAACAGATACCGTCCAATGGATAAACGCCGCAATGGGGACTACAAATCCCAGCACGAATGGCAATGATGTAAGCACTGTTATCACCCATCCGAAACGCACTTTTCGTCGGTTCGGATGAGTAGCTGCATAGGTCGGTTGTCCGGCATACCACAGGTTACGCCTTTGATATTTTTCCATCAGCAACAATCCCAGTACAAAAACCATCAGCAAGGCTGAGAGCTTCATCGCAGCCCCCACATTGCCAAAGGCAAACCATGCTGTAAAGATCCCGGTGGTGTAGGTCTCCACTCCAAAGTAGTTTACCAGCCCGTAATCATTGAGCACCTCCATCAGGATCAGAGAGATACCTGCAACGATAGCGGGTCGAGCCAGAGGGATCCCCAGGCGGCGGTATATTGCCCATGGGCCAAGCCCCAGTGACCGGCCGGCGTCAAACATGTTTCCGGCATGATGCTGAAAAAAGGTTCTGGTGATCAGATAGACATACGGATAGAGAGAAAGGGAGAAAACCACAATGGCTCCGGGCAGGCTTAGCAGATCGAAGAAGAGGTATTGCCCTGTGTGTACACCGAAGTTGTTTCGAAGGAATGAGTACAACGGGGATGTGTAGTCAAGCATCCCTGCCCAGGCGTAGCCACTGAGATAGGCAGGTATCGCCAAAGGCATGATCAGTGCCCACTCCAGCAGTCGCCGGCCGGGGAAACGGTACTTGCTGACCACCCATGCAGCATTTACACCCATGACAAAGCTACAGACTGCCACACCCAACATCAACAACAGGGTTTGCATCGTATAGGTGCCAAGCAGATTGTTCACAATGTGGCTCCAAACCTTATCAGTGGGTTCCAGGATGCCTGAAAAGATCACAATCAGTGGCACCATCAGGGCCAGAGCAGCCAAAGAAGCACCTGCTACCCACCCGTTGGGGAAGAGCCTTCGCTCATAAAAGATACCCTTCCACCTCATTATTGCCACCCCACTTTGTTGAAGATCATCATGGCGTCAGGCAAATAGTTGCCCAAACGGGAGGCATTGATGGTGTCAACCTTAAAATCACCCCAACTTTTCATGATTTCAGGAAGCTCAACGCCCTCTGTCACAGGGTATTCAAAATTTTCAAAGGCAAACCGTTGCTGGGCATCCTTTTCAAGTAGAAAGGCCATCAGTTGTAAAGCATTCTGCTTGTTTTTGGCATGGGTGGTGACCCCCATACCACTCAGGTTTATATGGGCACCCCGCCCCTTTTGGTTAGGAAAGAAAAGCCCCACCTGCTCTGCCACACGATGCTCCTCTTCATTGTCAGAACGATGCAACAGTCCAAGATAATAGGTGTTCACAATGGCCACATCTCCAATGCCCGCCACCAGAGCCTTCATCTGATCACGGTCGTTACCACGTGGAGGTTGCGCCATGTTGGCTGTCAATGCGACAGCCCAATCTGTGGCACCCTCAACACCATTGGCTGCCACCATCGAAGCCACCAGGGTCTGATTATAATGGCTCTGCGATGAACGGACCAGAATCCTCCCTCTCCATTGATCCAATGCCAGATCCTCATAGCTGTCAAGCTCCCCGGGATCTACACGGGCAAGGTGATAAGCAATTACCCGTGCCCTGGCAGTCAGTCCAATCCAATAGCCGTCAGGATGACGAAGGTTCTCCGGGACAAGCTGAAACAGTTCCGGCGCATCAACAGACATCAGAACCCCATCCTCCACCGCTCTGTAGAGCCGCCCCACATCAGCCGTGATAAAAAGATCCGCACATGTGTTCCTCCCCTCTACCAATAAACGGTTGATCAATTGATCACTGTCGGCTTTGATCAGGTTTACGCGAATGCCCGTGCGCTCCGTAAACTCCCTGAATAACTCCTCATCAACCCGGTAATGCCTGCCTGAGTATACATTGACCTCGTTCACATCACCGCTGCAAGAAGGGAGCAGCAAGGTGCATGTTACTGCAATGACCAAAAAACGAATCCCTGATTTCATGGACAATAATTTTCTGCAAAG
>SKPS01000147.1 GCA_007119395.1 Lentimicrobiaceae bacterium | reverse complement strand
TATCATCAACTCCTCTCTGGGCTACACAAGGTATGATCTCCCGGTGCTCAGTCATCAGTTCTCTGATATGGATGGAAAAACCACCTTGTCGGCAAGGGCTGCCACCAAAGCATCACGAAGGGGGATGATTGTGATGGCCAGTGCAGGAAATGGCGGAGGGGGCTCCTGGTATATCATAGGCTCTCCGGCCGATGCCGATTCAATTCTCACCGTAGGAGCTGTGGATGTAGCCGGCTTGTACGCCCCTTTCAGCTCTACCGGTACCTCAGCCGACGGCCGGGTGAAACCCGACGTGGTAGCCACCGGATGGAATGCCGTGGTGGCTGACCCCTGGAGTACTACATTCCTCGGCAATGGAACCTCGTTCTCGTCACCCATCCTCGCCGGTGGAATTGCATGCCTCTGGCAGGCAAACCCCCATATGAGCAACCACCAGATAATGGACGCCGTGAGAAGAAGCGCGCACCAATACCCGTTCCCCGATACACTGATGGGATACGGAATCCCAAACCTCGCCATCGCACACCTGATCCTCGGTGGAATGAAATTCCCCAACGTGTATGATGATGAGAACATCACCGTCGCCCCAAACCCCTTCATCGACCAACTGAAAGTCTCCTTCTCAGCACTCGACACACAACAAATCACTATCGAATTATACGACCTGAATGGAAGATTGATGCACGCTGAAGATACCAGGGTGAATTACGGCGCCAACCTGATCCGGCTCAATGGTCTCGACCACCTGGCAGCCGGGGTCTACCTGCTGCGTATCAATAGCGACTCACTGCTGATTACAAGAAAAGTCATCAGGCGATAAACAAATACTCGATTCATCATCATTATAAAAAAACAACCCAGTCATATGATCAAAAGAGCACTCCTTTGGTGTTTTGTCATCTTAAGCCATCTGGCAGCTATCACACAGCCATTAACCGGCACCTTTACCATCGGCCCAAACCAGGCCAACTACCCCACCATTGCCAGTGCCATCCATGCGCTTGACTCCCTTGGTGTGGCCGGACCGGTTGTGTTTAATATCCAATCCGGTGTGTATACTGAACAGCTTGTCCTCGGCCCGGTACAAGGAGCCAGTGATACCAGTACCATCACCTTTCAATCTGAAAACCTCGATTCAGCATCCGTAACCATCACCTGGCCTGCGTCAGCCAGTATGGCCAACAACTTTACGCTGATGTGCAATGGCGCATCCTATACCACATTCCAACACCTCACCATTGAAAGGAGTGAAACAGGCGAGTTTGCACAGGTGATCGATATCACCAACGGATCACACTTTCTCACGTTTTATCAAAACAGGATTACCGCGCCCGTGGCAACCACCGCAGCACTTTACAAAACAGTGGTGTACGCACAAAATTCAAGCTCAGGCAGCCACCTCACCTTCGAAAGAAATACTTTCGAAAATGGGTCAAACGGAATATGGCTGCAAGGGATCTCCGGATCCATCTGCTGTTTAGACCAGGGCAATAAAGTGCTCTACAACCACTTCAGCCAACAACTAAATACAGCACTCTATATGCAGGCCCTTAGAGGCCCTCTGGTGATTGGCAATGTGATCGAAAGCTCAGCTGCCTTCAACGGGCATGGAATTCATACCCTGTATGTTGACAATGACATGCAGATTGTGAAGAACAGAATCTCCATTGTGAATGGTAAAGGGATATTTATCAACAACACCAGTATCCAGGGGATGCCACCCAACCTGATTGCCAACAATTTTATTGCTGTGGGTGGCACAAGTGGTGCCGAAGGGATTTTGCTTGATAATTCGCGGTGGATGCATGTTTACCACAACAGCATCAACATGTATAACACCTCCCCGGCCAGTTCAGCGTTTCGTGTGAACGGGCTGATTAGCGCCAACAATCAATTGATGAACAACAACCTGGTTAACCAGGGTGGGGGGTATGCTCTCTATGTTACAGCCAATACTGTTCAACCGCTGCTCATTTCCGATTACAACAACCTGTTTGTGGCCGATTCATTGCTCGTTTTCTGGCAGGGTGATGGCATGCAAACTTCCCTGGCTGCCTACATTGCAGCAAGTGGGCTTGATCTGAACTCGGTGTCTGTTGATCCTGAATATGCGTCCACAACGGAGCTCTATGCGCAATCGGCAGCACTCGACAACCTGGGAACGCACACCCTCTCTTCGTTAACACCGGTTGATGACGATATTGATGGGCGCCCCCGGCACCCATTCACCCCGGATATCGGTGCCAATGAGTACTCAGTGCATGACCTTGCGCTGATCGATGTTGACTCACTCTGGTCTTTCTGTGAAGGGGCTCCCGGTCTGCTGAGAATCACCATCACGAATGCCCACACAAATCCATTTCACGACACCCTGCACTTGGTGGTGCTACTGAACGGACAAACACATGGCTCCGTCAGCATGCCACTGCAACTCCCTGCTGGTGACACCACCATTGTGGATGTGCACGGATTTCCCAATTGGCCGGCATCAGGAGCCTACCCCATCACCCTCTTTATCAACGACCCTTGGGATATCGATAAAACCAACGACACCGTCTCGCTACAAGTATTCATTGCACCGGAACCTGTAGCGAACCTGGGCGGAGACATTGAACTGTGTGATAACCAGCAAGCGGATCTGCACCTTACACAGCCCTTTGAACATTATCTGTGGCACGACAGCACCACAGCCCCCACCTGGAATGCCTATGCAGGGTCGCTCCCATTTGATACCAATAGTGTGTGGGTAACGGCTGTCAATGCCCGTGGCTGTGAAGCCTCCGATACCATCACCATCCTGTTGCTGCAGGCACCCGTTGCCCATATCACGGCAGACCCTTCATTCACAGAGGTGGTGCAGGGAGACTCAATCACAGTTGTCTGTACAAACCTGACCACAAGCTTTTCGGTGGGGTACCACCCAACTGTGCTATGGTACAACGGCGCAACAGACTCCACCATCGTTTTTGCACCTTCGCAGATGTCGTTCGGGATGAAAGAGGTGTATGTGTATGTAGCCGAAACCAATGGCTGCTACAGCACCGATACCCTGTTGGTACGGGTGGATGATTGCTATTTCACCCCTGAGGTGACGGCTGAGCACCTGGTCACCATCTGGCCGAACCCGGTAAGTGCAGGTCAATCAGCCACAATGCTCTTTGGAGAGCTTGCAGGTGAGGTGGAGTTAAGAATATTTAACATATTTGGCCAGAAGGTTGATTATCAAAGATATAATACAGAACTTGGTGTGCCCGTTGTATTGAGGACCCATGAGCTGAAAAGTGGTGTGTATCAGATAAAATACCACATTAACGGGCATTGGGGCTCAAAACCTCTGGTGATCAGGTAATGAGCGCATGAAGAGTATGTCGCAATGGGAAAACAGAAAAGATTATCTTTGCGCGGTCAACTGAAAAAACAGTTATTCAAGGTGAACAGACCTGTATTCAAACTATTTGTTACGTTATTGATCGGCTTTGCAACGATCTTTCTTTTTTCGCGGCTAACGGCTCAAACCTTTGAGCCTCAAAGTCAATTTATTGAATTCCAATACCCTGGAGCCGAGCCCAATCCTGCTGATTCATTGTATGAGGGTATGTGGTTTCATCATCAGATCCGTTACGATTGGCGCGACAGTGTGCGACAGGTCATAATCGATTCGACCTTCAGGCAGATGATCCCTCTCAAGGGGATTGATGTGGGTACCTTTGTTCCTCCCTTTCAGGGGCGGGTTACCTCACGTTTTGGTCCACGTCGTTACCGCCATCACAACGGGATTGATATCGCTTTAAATACCGGTGATACCGTAGTGGCTGCCTTTGACGGCAAAGTGAGAATTGCCGCTTTCTATTCCGGTTACGGTCACACAGTGGTGCTTCGCCATTACAATGGACTGGAGACGCTTTATGCCCATTTTTCGCGCATCCTTGTTGATACCAACCAAACGGTCAAGGCGGGTGAGCCGATCGGATTGGGGGGCAACACCGGTCGCTCTTTTGGCAGTCACCTCCATTTTGAAACGCGCTATCTGGGATTGGCTTTTAATCCTGAATGGCTGATCGACTTTGATGAAAACCGATTGCACAGTGACACAGTGATGCTCACAGCGGGTCATTTCAGACACCTGGGTGGTGTGGGTAGTGGCAGTGTGGCCGCCGCGAGCTACCATAGAATCAGACCGGGTGACAATCTTACAGTGATTGCCAGAAGATATGGAACTACTGTCAACAGATTGTGCCAGCTCAACAACATCTCACGTACCACCACCTTGCAGGTGGGTCGTACGCTCCGGGTCAGGTAAACTCCCCTTTGTTGTTATTCGAATCTGATCGCCCGAATGGGCGTGATCTTGCCGATCAGGTAAGAGGGAATGATCATCACAAGCATACACACCACGATCACCCCAAGGTTTACTGCCAGTATGTCTGATGCCTGG
>SKPS01000038.1 GCA_007119395.1 Lentimicrobiaceae bacterium | reverse complement strand
TCCACCATGGTGGCCTTTCCACTTTCATCAATATGCGTGAGCCTCTTCTCCATTGTTTATCCTCCGATATTATAAAACGCTCCTGTTTTGTTGGTGCTTCCACAAGCCGGTTTGGCTTCGGTGGCCAACCTGAAGGCTTCAGCCACCCCCAGCTCTCTGACACCGAAGCCGGTATCGCTAAAAAGGCATGGGCGTAAATGGCCGTCGGCAGTAAGGCGCAACCGGTTGCACAAAGCACAGTTCCCTCCATCACCACCTATCACCTGAGAGAAACTTCCGGCATGTAGATCCATCACATGAATAAAACGCACATCATACCCCCTGGCTGCGCCCCAGGCAGCCACACCAAGGGCATCCGGCTCATCAGGGGTCTCCCTGATCACACAATTGATCTTCACCGGATGCAATCCGGCTTTGTCAGCAGCCTCAATCCCACGAAACACTTCGTGGATGTCACCTCCACGGGTGATGGATCGAAACCTCTCCGGATCCGCTGTGTCAAGGCTGATGTTCACACGATGCAATCCTGCAGCAGCCAATGACGTAGCATACCTGCCCAGCAACAAACCATTGGTGGTCATGGCAAGATCCTTAATACCCCGCACATCCGACAACATCTCAACCAACCTGGTAATGTCGCGGCGTACCAAAGGCTCTCCACCTGTAATACGCACCTTGTTGATGCCCTGACCCACTCCGTAAGAAACTACATCCACAATCTCCTCGAACGAGAGAATCTTTTGATGCGGCAAACTCTTCACACCCACCTCAGGCATACAGTAAGTACACCGTAGATTGCACCTGTCAGTGACAGAAATGCGTAGATAGTTGATACTGCGGCTAAATAAGTCGTACATCTGCCATTGCTCCTTTGTCAATTTGCGGCACACCTTGTTCTATCACCATAAAGCCATGAGCACCATGTAACGCCTGAATGTTGGCCGACCCATGATAATTGACCGGGAATAGCTCGCCATTGGTGATCCTTACCGGCACAAAAGCTTTGCGTTGCGTCCGTTTTCTCACGTAGGCAACACCCATCGGCAGACGAACTGCTGGGGGATGATACCTGTGACCCTGAAGCTGGTAGCAAAGCAGTTTTACCAATAGTTCGGTTTGCAAAAAACACGACACAGGATTGCCCGGTAAGCCAAAAAAGTATTTTCCATCGTTGCGTTTGCCAAACAGCGAAGGTTTACCCGGCTGAACAGCCAGATGGTGAAACAATATCTCTATACCACAAGCTGCCATCGCCTGTGGCACATAATCGTAGGTACCATGAGAAACACCCCCTGTTAACACCACAATATCGTGCTTCAGGAATGCTTCATTGATGGTCTCCACTGTGGCTTCGTATGTGTCGGGGATGATGCTGCGATATTGTGCCGGAAGGCCACACTGACGCAACTGGGCCGCAATCTGATATCCATTGCTGTTGCGAATCATCGAGCGATGTAACTTTTCTCCCGGCTCCACCAACTCATTCCCGGTAGAGTAAACAGCAATCACAGGTTGCCTGCTCACCTCTACCTCCACAGCACCCGCTGACGCCAGGATGGCAATGTGCTCAGAACCCAGCAATGTGCTGGCCTCTATCAGCTCCTGACCAACCTTTACATCTTCACCTTGATAACAAACATTCGTTTTTGAAAACTCTTTCGTAAAAAACACCATGCCTTCAGAATCAACCGTGGTATGCTCATCCATAATCACACAATCAGCACCCTGAGGCAAAGGTGCCCCTGTCATAATTCGCACACAGGATTTTTCAGACAGTGGGTGGGCATGCATCTCTCCGGCAGGAACCTCCCCGTCAACACGCAACGGGCCCGGAAGATCAGCCTTCCGGCAGGCGTAACCATCCATGGCCGATTTGTTAAAAGGGGGCATGTCGGTATCAGAGCTTACCGGATGGGACAACACCCTTCCAGCAGCAGCCTGAAAGTCGATATGCTCAACCATGCCGTTCGGTGGCTGAGACTGAATGATTTCAAGGGCTTGTTCAAACGTAATCATCATTATTGGGAATAGATTCAATCGGCAAAGATAATAAACATACACAGTAGTCATACGAAAAGTGGCAGGGGATGGTTTGTATAACATTCACTATTTTTGCATCATAAAACGAAAAGGTTATGAAACCACCCAAGTCAACGCGCAACGATGTGTTTGTGCAATATAAATTATGGTTGTCTACCATTTCAGGTGAGGGAATTATTGGAGAAGGAAGGATAAAGCTTTTACAGGAGATATCCGACAAAGGGTCATTGAGTGCTGCAGCCGAGGCGCTTGGCATGAGTTACCGCAAAGCGTGGGGGGATATCAAGCGTGCGGAGGAGCTGCTTGGTTATCCATTAACGGAAAAGCAGCGTGGAGGCAAACAAGGTGGGCGTTCAGAGCTCACCCCAGCGGCAGTTCGTTTGCTGGAAGCTTACCAGGCCCTCAAAAAAGAGGTAAACCGCAACCTTGACGATGCAACAGCCAATTTTCGTCGTCGTATGAATGAATAGCGATGCCACTGAACAACGCCCGCCATACTTTGTTGAACAAACAGTAAGAGGAGCATTGCTGTAATAAAAATGAATTCATGATGAGCGAAGATTTCAAGATTTATACACGCACCGGTGATGCGGGTGAAACGGCATTGATCGGAGGCGAACGGGTACTGAAAAACCACCCCCGTATATCTGCCTACGGAGAGGTGGATGAGTTGAAGTCATGGATTGGTCTGATTCGAGACCAGGAGCTGGAAATAGAGCATAAACGGACCCTCCTTGAAATTCAGGATCGCCTCTTCACCATAGAGTCTCAGTTGGCAGCACCGGACGAAAAAGCCAAATCGATGTTGCCAAAAATCTTTGAAAGTGATATTACAAGACTCGAACTGGAGATCGACAGGATGAATGAATCACTGCCGCCCCTGTCAACCTTTATACTGCCCGGCGGCTGTTTTGCTGCTTCACTCTGTCACGTTGGCAGAACCATCTGCCGGAGAGCAGAAAGAAGCATCATTACACTCGAGCAACATGCTGAGGTGGATCCGATCCTGATAAAGTACATCAACAGGCTGTCTGATTACCTCTTTGTGTTGGCCCGAATGGTGACGAAAGAGCTGGAAGGAACCGAAACACCCTGGACTCCAAGGAGATAGCTAATTGCTTTATTTTCTTGCTTTTTATTATGAATCTACTATTTTTGCAAAAAATTTAGAAGGATGTATTGGACACTGGAATTAGCATCAAAGCTGGAGGATGCACCCTGGCCGGCAACAAAAGACGAGTTGATCGATTATGCACTCCGATCAGGTGCCCCGATGGAAGTGATTGAAAACCTCCGTGAGATTGAGGACGAAGGCGAGGTGTACGACAGCATCGAAGACATCTGGCCAGACTACCCCACAAAAGAGGACTTCTTCTTCCATGAAGACGAGTATTAAAACATGTTAAGGAAACAACAAAGCAAGCCTCTTAACAGAGGCTTTTTTTTCAAAAGAACTGCTCTTGTCAAACTCTCCCTCAAAAGAAATACAAAGAAGCAATGATTTTGATGAGCTCGATCGTATCATTTGGGAAACAATAATGACTATCTTTGCATGAAATTCACAAAAACGTAGCGCCATATGAAAAAAGTAGTTGTCTTTTTTTTGTTAACGATTGTTTTTGCCGGCACCACAACGGCACAGGAGGCGGAAGCTCTCTGGCGTTTTGGCATCTCTGCCAAACCCTCAATTTCCTGGTTGGGAACCAATTTGCAAGAGTTCGAAAATGACGGAGCCCGACTCAATTTTGGTTATGGATTGATGGTTGAACGATCCATTTTTTCATCTACCGTTATTGCCGGGGGTATCTTTGTAAACGATTTCCGGGGCACTTTTAATTATGTGGAGAAGGACCAGCACGTGAAATTTCACGAACAGAATGACTCCATTCGGTTTGAAACCAGAAAAATGAGCCTGAAGTACGTTGAAGTACCTTTCAAGCTCAAATTTCGCACTCCCGAAATCAACTACATCACCTATACGGCACATTTTGGAATCAACATGGGGTTCAGGGTCAAAGCGATGGCTGATGACCATTTTCGCGACATACGTGCCGACGGAACCACCGGGGTGTATGACAACCGTGATATCCGCGACGACATCGGCTTTATCAAGATGGCACTGGATGTCGGTATTGGAGGAGAGTATAACCTGGCAGGAACTACCTCCTTGCTGGTAGGATTGAGCTACCTGAATGGTTTTAGCAACATCACCAGAAAAGAGAGTGAAATGCTGCGCTATCTCGGTGGCGACAATGCAAAGATGAAACAAGTGTTTTATGGGCATACCATTATGCTCAGCGTGGGCGTACTATTTTAATGGATGATGAAAATAGCTCTTGCCCAGTGCAATTTCCATATTGGTCATTTTGCCTTTAATGAGCATTTGATAGCTTCACACAT
>SKPS01000004.1 GCA_007119395.1 Lentimicrobiaceae bacterium | reverse complement strand
GAGATTGAGGTAGCAGAGAAGGAGATGCCGGGTTTGATGGCCATCAGGGATCGTTACAAAGAGAGCAAACCATTGCAGGGTGTTCGTGTGATGGGTTCATTACATATGACGATACAGACGGCTGTATTAATAGAGACCTTGGTGGATCTGGGAGCCGACGTACGTTGGGCCAGTTGCAACATTTTTTCGACCCAGGATCATGCGGCTGCTGCGGTGGTACGTGATGCCGGTGTGCCTGTATTTGCCTGGAAAGGGGAGACGCTGGAGGAGTATTGGTGGTGTACCCGTATGGCGTTGTCGTTTCCCGGAGGGAAAGGGCCGGAGCTCATCGTTGACGACGGTGGTGATGCTACCCTGATGATCCATCTTGGATACAAGGCAGAGAAGCAACCGGAGCTGTTGAAGAAACAGGGGGAGAGCACTGATGAAGCGGCTCTGCTGAAGGAGCTTCGCGATGCGTATGTAGAAGACCCGGAGCGTTGGGCACGTACTGCCAAAGAGTGGAAAGGGGTATCGGAAGAGACCACCACCGGTGTGCACAGACTTTACCAAATGCATGAACGGGGTGAGCTGCTGGTGCCAGCCATCAACGTGAACGATTCGGTCACCAAATCGAAATTCGACAACCTTTACGGTTGCCGCGAGTCGTTGGCTGATGGTATCAAAAGGGCAACTGATGTGATGATCGCCGGAAAGGTGGTCGTGGTGCTTGGTTACGGTGATGTTGGCAAAGGGTGTGCTAAGTCGATGCGCTCATATGGTGCACGCGTCATTGTAACTGAAATCGATCCGATCTGTGCCCTGCAGGCAGCCATGGAAGGCTTCGAAGTAACCACCCTCGAAGATGCGCTCCCCGAAGGGAATATCTTCGTTACCACCACAGGTAACAAAGATGTGATCACCGCCGAACATATGGCGGCCATGAAAGACCAAACCATCGTTTGCAATATTGGCCATTTCGACAACGAGATACAGGTCACACGCCTTGACTCGTACCCTGGCATCGAAAAAATCAACATCAAGCCCCAGGTCGACAAATACATCTTCCCTGATGGCAACGCAATTTACCTGCTCGCCGAAGGGAGACTCGTAAACCTCGGATGTGCAACAGGGCACCCTTCGTTCGTGATGAGCAACTCATTTACAAACCAGGTGCTTGCACAAATCGACCTGTGGAACAATCGAAATGAATACGAGATTGGTGTGTACAGACTCGCAAAACACCTCGACGAAGAAGTAGCACGCCTCCACCTCGAACAAATCGGCGTGAAACTGACTCAACTTACACCCGAACAGGCTGAGTATATCGGCGTACCCGTAGAGGGGCCCTATAAACCCGATCACTACAGGTATTAGAATAAAAGTTAAGTTGAAAGACTTACTTTTGTTCTTTCTTTTTGGTCGATTTTATTTGGCAAAAGGTGTAAGTTTGTATTACTTTTACACAATACATCTGTTGGTGTATGGTTCTTTGTGTTAAAAGTTTTTTACATGATGGGATGAATCAGTGGCTGGCTATGGTAGCACAGGCATGTCGTGATGGTTGTGGTTTGCCCCCGTGACGGGTGATGAAAACTGTCTGACAGGATTGTAAAACGTAAGATTTAACTGGGGCAGCAGCAACAATGTCCGATTTTGGCTGTTTATGCAAATATAGTTATGCAGTATCGGCTTGGTGTCGTTTTACGAGTATCAGGCAGAACATAACCAAAAGGTTAAGCTGCTGAGCACGTGCTGTGAGGTAATGTTTTACAACAGGTGAACCAAAGCAGAATTGCGTATGAGGTTTTTAAACAGGGTCGTGTTTTTTCTGGTGATGGCCACTCCGGGGATCATTTCGGGGCAGGTTGTGATCAACGAGGCGTTGGTGGGCCCTGTGGCACATCCCAACGACAACAGTCTTCAGCCCGGCATCAATGCCAATTCGCTCTACAATACTGACCCTGCCTACTTGCCCCCATACAACCGTGAATACATTGAGTTGTATAATGCCCATACCTGTGATACCATCGACATCAGTTGCTATATTTTGGGTTCGAACGCTTCGTCGACCATTTCGGGACCGAATTGGGGAGCCTTCACCTTCCCTGCCGGCACAAAGATTCCCCCTATGGGGTTTTTGTTGATTGGCGGCAACTATTCCCCTTCACCGGTGATTGATTTTGACATTACGTGGTACCGGCAGAACGGTTTCAATGTGCAATACCTTACGGGGTCTGTTGAGCGTTGGTTTTTAAGGGATCAATGGGGTTGGGTGGCTTTGTATGATCCACAGGGCAACGTGGTGGATGCGATTTATTGGAATGCTCTGGGGGGCAATTCTGGAGACCTGTATATCCAGCAAGAGTACCAGAACGACATCGTGAACGCACTGGGTTGTTCCGGGCCTGTTACGCTTCCCGGGGCTTCATCCATTCAGGGGATCACCTATGTGGGGCATATCAATTCAAGTTCTATGACCTCTTTTCAGCGTATTCAGGACGGTTCACCGCAGTGGCATCCGGCGCCTGTCCCCATCACTCCCAGGGCACCGAATGGCACCCCTGTGGGGCCTCCTGCCATTACCTTTACCGTTACGGCCGACTACTGCGACCTGGGCAATGGTACCATTACCGCCCACCTTTCCAACGGAGGCAGCCAGCCATATACCCTCTACTGGAATGGCAGCAGTCAACCCGGTGACTCAGTGCTGCAAAACCTGCCGGCCGGTACATATACCCTGGATGTATACGATATAAACAACTGCTTCATGATCACAGAGGTGATCAACGTACCAAGTGCTGCGGGACCCGAAATTGACATTCTATCACTCGAAGACGAGACATGCTCCAACATGAACGGTTCCATTATAGTGGATGCAACCGGTGGACTGCCCCCCCTGACCTACACATGGAATAACAACCCTTCGGTATCGTCACCCACACTGACCGGGTTGGCTGCCGGCAACTATCACCTTACCGTTACCGACCAGAATGGTTGCGAAGCAATACAAACCATCACCCTTGACAACCACCGCGAACCCACCGCTGAAGCCATCCTGCTCTCTCCCGACAGTTGCGGCTACGGACAGGGACGCGCCCTGGCGATGGTAACCGGTGATCACCCTCCCTATCAATACCTGTGGAACACATCACCCCAACAAACAGACTCCATTGCCAACCAACTCGCCGCCGGCAACTATACCGTCACCGTAACCGACGGAGTGTGTACTGTTACAACACATGTTACCATTCCTCTAATCCCCGCTCCGGAAGCCTACTTCGACGCAATACCTCAGGTGGTGTATATCCAGAACCCCGTGGTGCAATTCATCGACAGATCCCCGGGAAACGTGGTGGCATGGAATTGGGACTTTGACGATGGGGCGACCTCTGCACTGCAAAACCCCGAACACCTGTTCGGACTCCTCGGAACGTACCAGGTCACACTCACAGTCGCTGATGATGTGGGGTGTGAAGGGAGCTTCACCAAACCGGTTCGGGTGAAAGATGCCACTACCATCTTCTTCCCCAATGCCTTCGCCCCCAACGGAGACGGCCATAACGACACCTTCGGACCGGTAGGGGATGAGATCGAAAACTATACCCTTACCATCTATGACCGATGGGGGCGTACCCTTTTCAAAGCAACAGACCCCGATACACAATGGGATGGCACACACCAGGGGAAACCCCTCCCCGATGGCGTGTATGTGTGGCTGGCCAGCTTCTCCCACGATTATGGTGACTACATTGTACGTGACCTCGTGCTGAAAGGAACCGTTACGCTCGTACGATGAAAACTCCAGCTCTTTTTTTAAATTTGTTGTAACTTTCTGTTGAGTTCTGCGTCATATCCATACAAATAAACCAAAACGTTCATTCATGACCACAGCAGAGTACAATCTTTGCGTTGACGAACATGCCGATGGCGTCTTTCGATTCATCCTGAAAAATATGAGGGATGAAGAGGGGGCAAGGGATGTGGTTCAGGAGGCGTTTACAAGGATGTGGGAGCGGGTGGATACCATCAGCTTCGAGAAGTCGAAGTCATATCTGTTCACATCTGCATACCACATTATGATTGACGCGCTTCGCAAAACCGGACGTCAAACCTCTTTCGAGGAGGTGTCATACGACAAATCCTCTTCAGACCGTCACTACAGTGATCTGAAAGAGGTTCTTGACGAAGCGGTTAAGCGGCTGCCTGAAGTGCAACGGTCGGCATTGCTGTTACGTGACTATGAAGGCTATTCATACAAAGAGATTGGTGACATGCTTGCGTTGAGTGAATCTCAGGTGAAAGTGTATATCTTCCGGGCACGGGTTGCCATGAAAGAGTATCTTGTTGACGCCGATTTGGTTATTTGAATAAAAGGGGAAAACACAATGGATATCAACAGAAACAACTACCAGGAATACGCCGCAGAGTGGCTTGAGGGCACCCTTTCGGGTGATGCCTTGG
>SKPS01000039.1 GCA_007119395.1 Lentimicrobiaceae bacterium | reverse complement strand
GTTGTATGCACGCAACCTGAACGAGCTGGCGGCATCGGGGAAGTTGGATCCTGTGATTGGTCGTGATGATGAGATTCGCAGGATACTACAGATTTTATCGCGCAGAACGAAGAACAATCCGATATTAATTGGTGAGCCCGGTGTTGGCAAGACGGCCATTGCAGAGGGAATTGCACACCGCATCATCAGTGGTGATGTGCCTGAGAATTTAAAGACGCGGCTGGTGTATTCGTTGGATATGGGTGCACTGATTGCCGGAGCGAAATACAAGGGCGAGTTTGAGGAGCGTTTGAAGGGGGTGATCAAGGAGGTGATAGAGTCTGATGGTGAAGTGATTCTGTTTATTGATGAGATCCATACGTTGGTGGGTGCCGGTGGTGGAGATGGTGCGATGGATGCGGCGAACATATTAAAGCCTGCTTTGGCGCGTGGGGAGTTGCGTGCCATTGGCGCCACGACGTTGAAGGAGTACCAGAAGTATTTTGAGCGCGACAAGGCATTGGAGCGGCGCTTTCAGTTGATTGTGGTTGATGAGCCGGCACCTGACGATGCGATCTCCATTTTGCGTGGTGTGAAGGAGCGGTATGAGAGCCATCATCAGGTACGCATTCGTGATGAAGCGGTGATTGCAGCGGTGGAGCTTTCGCACCGGTATATCAGCGAGCGTTTTTTGCCCGACAAGGCGATTGACTTATTGGATGAGGCGGCTGCGAAGTTGCGTTTGGAGATCAACTCTATGCCGGAGGAGTTGGACGAAGTGGAGCGGCGGATCAAGCATTTGGAGATTGAACGTGAGGCGATCAAGCGTGAGAAGGACAAGGATAAGCTTGCTTTGCTGGAGGAGGAGCTTTCGGAGGCTCGTGGTGAGCGTGATCATTTGCGTGGCAAGTGGGAGCGTGAGCGTGGCATCGTGGAGCAGATACAGCAGCGTAAGCGAAATATTGAGCAGTTGAAGGTGGATGCCGACCGTGCGGAGCGTGCAGGTGATTACGGTCGTGTTGCTGAAATTCGTTATGGCCGAATTCAGGAGAATGAGCAGGTATTGGAAGCATTGAAGCGCGACCTGTCAGAGATCCAGAAGGAGCATCCGATGATCAACGAAGAGGTGGGGCGTGAGGAGATTGCAGAGGTGGTGTCACGATGGACGGGCATACCTGTTCGGAAGATGCTTGAAGGGGAGCGGCACAAGCTGTTGCACCTGGAGGATGAGTTGCACCGCAGGGTGGTAGGACAGGACGAGGCCATTGGTGCCCTGGCCGATGCCATCAGACGCAGCCGCGCCGGGTTACAGGAGCAGAGCAAGCCGGTGGGCTCATTCATCTTCCTGGGAACCACCGGCGTGGGGAAAACAGAGTTGGCGCGTGCCCTCGCCGAGTACCTGTTTAACGATGAGCGCGCCATGGTGCGAATCGATATGTCTGAATACCAGGAAAAACACACCGTGTCACGACTCATCGGAGCACCCCCGGGTTACATTGGGTATGATGAAGGGGGACAGCTTACCGAAGCGGTGAGAAGGAAACCCTATTCGGTCATCCTGCTTGATGAAATCGAAAAAGCACACCCCGATGTGTTTAATATCCTCTTGCAGGTGCTGGATGACGGTCGACTCACGGACAACAAAGGTCGTACTGCCGATTTCAGAAACACGATTGTGATCATGACCAGCAACCTTGGCTCTTCGCTTATTCAAGAGCGCCTTGAAGGGATGACCGGTGACAACCGTGAGGAGGTGTTGGCTGCCTCACAAAAAGAGGTGATGAAGTTGCTCAGACAAACCTTGCGTCCCGAATTCCTTAACAGGATCGATGAACTGATTGTGTTTACACCCCTTTCTCAAGAGGAGATCCAACAGGTTGTAGTGTTGCAGATCAACAAGGTGAATGAGCTGATGGGTGCCAACGGCATCCGGATCGTTCCCACAGAAGCCGCCATTGCACACATTGCCAGGCTGGGTTACGATCCGCAATATGGAGCCCGCCCCGTGAAGCGACTGATACAGCGCAACCTGCTGAACGAGCTGTCAAAGCAAATCCTGGCTGGTCTCATCCCTTCAGGATCAATCGTAAAGGTTGATGCGGCAGACGATCAGTTCGTTTTTGAAGCGGTTGAAGCTGAAGTCAAAACAAGCTAAAGCGAGGAACTCCCAACCATATCATGGCAGCAGAGCCAATGTGTCGGCATAGGACAGGGTTGGCAGAAGAGAAGAATACTCTATCTTTACCCCCTGTTTAGGTAACCCCAAAGCTTCACCCCATGTACGAAAAACTACTGGCCCTCGATGCGATCAGGTTGAACTTTGACCCTCAGGGGATTCTGGTGATTAACATCACCATTGCGTTTGTCATGTTCGGTGTGGCATTGGAGATCAAAACGTCACACTTCAAACAGGTGGTGCAACAGCCCAAGTCGGTGCTGGTTGGCTTTGGTTCGCAGTTTCTGTTGTTGCCGGCTGCAACATTTCTGGTTGTGAAGCTGCTGGGGGGTGTTATCTCTCCGGCCGTGGCCATGGGGATGATTCTGGTATCATGTTGCCCCGGAGGGAATATCTCGAACTTTATGTCTTCATTGGCGAAAGCCAACACCGCCCTCTCTGTCAGCCTTACGGCCATTGCCACCATGGGGGCAGTGTTGTTTACCCCGGTGAACTTCGCCATATGGGGAGGGTTGTATGCTGCCTCGGGTGAATTGCTGCAGCCCATCTACATCGACCCGGTGGAAATGTTTAAAACCGTGGCCCTGCTGCTCGGTGTTCCTCTGGTGGCAGGCATGACCTTCGCACACTACCTGCCAAACATCACCTCGCGGATCGTGAAACCGCTGAAGAACATCTCTATGCTTATCTTCGTAGGTATTGTGATTCTGGCGTTCACCAATAACTTTGAGTATTTCATAGACTACATCGCGCTGGTTTTCTTGCTGGTATTGATACACAATAGTATGGCCCTGGGGCTGGGCTACACTGTTGGCACGCTGTTCCGGCTCTCACGTCGTGACAGACGCACCACCACCATTGAAACAGGCATTCAGAACTCGGCACTGGGGTTGGCACTGCTGTTCAACCCGAACATATTCCCTGAACCGGTGGGTGGTATGGCCTTCATTGCGGCGTGGTGGGGTATCTGGCATATCATCTCCGGCCTGGGACTTGCCTCCATACTCGCACGAATCCCACTGCCACAATCAGAAACCATCACACCCTGATCCAACCAGTAAATGCGTAAGTCGATGCTTTCAGAAAATCATCTGCTATGAACAGAGAGAAAATAGGCAACTACTCCATCGGGTATGCCATATTACGCGTGTATGCCGGCCTGATGCACTACCTCTATTACGATCGCTTGCGTGTCAAAGGCAGAGAACACGTACCCCATACAGGGCCTGTGATCTTTGCACCCAACCACCAGAATGCCCTGATGGATGCCCTGGCCGTGCTCTTCACCTACAAGAGACAAATGGTGTTTATGGCGCGGTCAGATATTTTTAAGAAAGGGATTTTTGAGCGAATCCTCACGTTTTTGAAGATACTGCCGATATACCGTATTCGTGACGGATACGCAGCGCTACAGAGCAATGAAGAGATCTTCGATCAAACGGTGGCGTTGCTGGGCAATGGAACGCCGCTGGTGATTTTACCTGAAGGGAACCACGCCGGAAGGCGCCGTTTGCGCCCTCTGAAAAAGGGGATTGCGCGTATCGCATTTCAGGCTGAATCGGCCAGGGACTTCAAGCTGGGTATACAGATCGTTCCGGTCGGGCTCGACTATTCGCACTATGCCAGGCCGGGTGGTGAGCTTTTGGTCACCTACGGACAGCCCATCGATGTGTCGACTTATGCAAGCCTCTATCGGGAAAACCCTGCCAAAGCCCACAAAGCGCTGCTCCACGAATTGAGCACCAGGCTCAGCAGTCTTATGGTCGATATCCAATCTGAGGATCACTATGAGATGATCGATACCATACGGCACTGCTATCCTTATGCGCTGCTGAGCGAGCGTGGCGAGCCTGCTACAACGTGGAACCGTCACAAAGCAGAACTGGAAACCGTTGAGCTGCTCGAAAAGTGGCTCAACAGCCACCCGGAACCGCAGGAGGTGCTCCGGCTCAGTGAACAGGCCGGAGCGTACCGGGAAGCACTGGAAGGTCATGCTCTTGAATACAGGAACATGGGAGAGGGAAGGATGCCCTGGTGGAAAACCATTGCGCAAGGAGTGCTCTTCCTTCTGTTTTTCCCCGCCTTTGTCTATGGATTGCTCAACAATATTCTCCCCGCCCTGGTACCCAAAATGGTGGTGATGCGGGTGAAAGATGTGCAGTTTCACTCAACCTTCATCTTCGGCCTCGCCATTGTTACGTTCCCTTTGATGTATGCACTGCAAACCCTGCTGTTTAGCCTGATCGCGCCGTTGCCACCGGTGTATACACTGTGGTATTTGGTCTCATTGCCGATCTCAGGAATTGTGGCGATGAGGTATCGGCTGCT
>SKPS01000261.1 GCA_007119395.1 Lentimicrobiaceae bacterium | reverse complement strand
TGAGATCATTGAAAAAGCCAAGCAGTATGCTGCTTCACGAAAGCAAAGTCTTTCGAGGTTGGTTGAGGCATATCTTCTTTCGCTTATCAATAAAGAGCAGCAATCTACCGCAAACGAACCGGAGGTATCCCCCTATGTAAAAAGTATCTCTTCCGGCACAAAAATCCCGAAAAACCTGGATGTCAAAGAGGAAATATGCAAACACCGTGAGGAGAAACACCTGTGAAAGAGAAGCTGTTTCTTGACACCAATGTGGTGCTCGATTTGCTCGGAGAGCGGGAGTCTTTCTATAAACCCATGGCAAGAATTGCCACCATGGCAGACAATAAGGAGATACAACTGGTCACTGCAGCCCTTTCATTCCCAACGATATTTTATATCCTTACCAAATTTGAATCGCGCGCAATTGTTTTAGATAAGCTACAAAAGTTCAAAGCACTGACTGATATTGCCGACCTGACAAATCACATTCTCAATAAAGGGCTTGTTTCTGGCTTCTCCGACTTTGAGGATTCATTACAATACCATTGTGCCTTGCAGTCGAAATGCAATATGATCCTTTCCAGAAACTTCAAAGGATTTAAAAGATCTTCAATTCCGGTAATGACCCCTGATGAATACCTGGCAGTCTGTAACAACAGGTAGTATGAATACGATAAGCGCCCGGTCTTTGTGCGCAAGCATCCGTGGCTGGAAAAAGTTTAGTGAGTTGAAAATGTTGAGTATGTTTAGGTTACCGTTGGCAACGAGCCACCCCTAAACTCCCTAAACCCCCTAAACTCCCTAAACTATTTAAACTATCCAAACCTCTTAAACGCTCTGAAGGTTTTGCGAGAGGGAAACGGTATGAGATGCCGGCGGTGGCCATTATCTGTGATGCCATCTGAATCTTGTTTACGTGCTGCCAGAGCGGTATTTCTGCGAAAACAAAAGCGTGTAACCCTTCTCCGAGCCGGTAGTTGACCTGTGGCATGCAGAACAACTTCTTGCTGCCGGTGGCTTCCGGATCGTAATTGGGAAAGGTGAACATCATGATATCCGGATTGAGTGACATCTCACCAATCCATTCGTATTTGGCGTGTACCAGAACCATCATCCTCTCCCCCACTGCCCTGCCCCCAAAAAGGCTAAAAGTGGCCACATCACCAAACCGCTCTCCCAAAGGATTCCAACCTCGCAAAATGTAGGTAAAATTGGAAAACACCCGCCAGCTGCCTCCATCGAATCGTCTCATCCCAAAAATATTGAAGACAAAATCATTCGACCCTGTGCTCCCCTGCATGGCAGGTGGTTTGGGCATAAAATATTCATTGCCTGAGAATGGTTCGATGTATCCCAGCGAGTCGTTGTAGCTTCCAAGCGGCACTTTGATACCAATTCCGGCAGTGATTTCTGTATGGTTTCTGTTGAAGAGCTGCAACCGTGGCATGACAATGAGATCGCCGATGCCTTTAGAGGTGATGTTGTCTGTTGGATGAGACCCGGTTTGTTCTTTCCTGAGGAAATATCCGGCTTCCACCGAGATGGTGAGGTCCGGAGTCACCCCATAGGAAACCCTGGGGTAAAGGTATTGACTTGTATAGCTGTCGAGATAGCTGGTATCGGGTTCACGGTAGTTAAGAAATCTGGTGGTGTGGATAAACTGACCTGCTACGCCCACCTCCAGCGTACCTTTAGGCAAAACACTCTGCGACAGGTCTGAGGCCATGGGATTTCCACCACCCACAGCGCAACACTGTGCACTCAGATCATTTACCGAAAAGATCCACAGGAACAGGAGAATACACGTATTCAAAACAGAAACCAAGGGTGTTCTTATCATAGCAGCACCATTTTATGGGTTGATTCATGAGCAGAGTCAGAGATTCTGAGGGAATAGACACCGGCCGGCAATCCGTCACGGCTGATCGTGAGCGGGCTTCCCGGTACGAGTTCAATGTTGACAGCGGAATACACCACCTGACCTAAGCTGTTGAACAGGGTGATATCCACTTTTCCTGCTTGCTGTGTGTAGATGTTGAATTGGGAATTGGAAACGGGATTAGGACCCACGGTAATTTCTGTGGCGGGTTGCGGCGCATTGATGCCGATCGATTCTGAAAGTGCCAGATTGATGGCATTTTGCAACTGGGTGTGATTCACTACATCGATCTGGTCGTCGTACACCTGGTAATTTTTCGGACCGATGACCACAATTTTCGGCATACCGTAGAGCCCATAATCGAACATACTGATGGCAGGGTCAGAAAACCGGATGGTATTGATAAGTCCCTGTGTATTACCCCATGCTTCGAGGTTTTGGCAGCTTGTATTGGCAAAGTCATCCACCAATAGCATCTCCACCCGTCCCGGATGTGTAGAGGCAAAGCTCTGCACCACATTGTAAGTGGTTTGCGCCGGCGGACCACACGGACCACAAGGCATCACCCAGCAGATCACCACCACTTTCCCCTTATCCAGCTCTGCAAAAAGCTCATAAGGGTTGCCACTGCAATCATTCACATTGAAATTGGTGGCTGTGGTCTGTGCACCTAATGAAAAGGCAGACAGCACCCATAACATAAACAATAGTTTCCTCATGATAATGAATTGATTTTCATCAAAAATAAACAATCAGGAAACTGCAGCGCAAGTTAAAATGTTAAGGGGATGTTAATCACCCAAAAAACAAACCAACAACTAAAAGCTCACGGTACTCACTCCCCACTCCTCTGCGATTTGGTTTATTTCCTGAAGGAGGGTTTCATTCACCGGCATGCCGTTTTTCATTCTATCGAGGCTGGCCAGGTACTCTTTTTCGCCTGCGGTATAGATTCTTTCGGCGCCAGGCATCTTCTCGCTGTTGCGCAATTCTCTCAGGATATCACCGGTGCTCTTTTTAAACTCGTCAATACCGGTAAAATGTTCCACATCGATGGCGATAAAAAAGTGCCCCAGCCTGTAGGGTGCTTTTTCTCCATTTTGCATCCCTGTTAAGGCAGAGAGGAAGGGGCCGCTTTGGAGTGCTGCTGACAGGATTTCAACCACGGTGGCATAGCCATACCCTTTGTACCCGGCGTTTTCCTCTCCGATTCCGCCCAACGGTGCGAGGGCAGCATTTCCGGTGATGAGATCCCGCAGTACTTCAACAGAGTTGGTTTTAGATTCTCCGTTGCGGTCGATCGCCCATCCATGGGGCAGGTCTTTTCCTGTTTTGGCGTAATATTCAAACTTTCCGCGTTGGCTCACTGAGGTGGCGCAATCGAGGAAGAAGGGGAATGGTTCATCGGAGGGCATTACAAAGGTGAGGGGGTTGGTGCCCAGCATATTTTCGACGCCAAAGGTGGGTGCGACTGAGGGGCGCGCATTGGTGCCTGTGATACCTATCATTCCTGCCTGGGCAGCCATCAGTCCGTAATAGCCGGCGATGCCGTAATGGGAGCTGTTGCGAACCGCCACCATCCCCAGCCCATAGGTTCCTGCCTTTGTAATACACATCTCCATGGCACGGTGGCTTACAACATGCCCCATACCGTTGTTGCCATCGAGCAATGCCGTGGCTGCACGATCCCGAACCACGGCGATCTCCGTCACCGGATTCAGTATGCCTTCGCGGATACGATCAAGGTAGATCGCCTTCAAACGGTTGATGCCATGTGAGTCGATGCCAAGCCGGTCAGAGGTGATCAATACATCAGCCACGATGGCTGCATCACCCTCCGGGACACCGGCACTCACCAAAGCCCTGCGACAAAAATCTTCAAGAACCTCCAACGAAATCCGTCTCTCCATAATTTGTTGTTTTGATTTCGCAAAGGTAGAAAAAGGATTGGATGAAAACACGAGCTACCCCACATCTTTACAAAGCTATGGCGTGGACCCCGTTGCATGAAAGTATCTTCCTGTCAGTTCAGGTCGAGGTTGAGCTGTTTGCGAAACTCCTCCCAGGGGATCCACCCTTCTTGGGGGGTAAAGTTTTCCGGGACAGGGAATTCCAACACGGCCCTGATTCTTGTATCAAGGTTAGGGTGTGACATGACCCATTCAAACCGGTCGAGGTTGACGGGTTGTTCATCACGCATTTTTCTGAAGAGCCCGGAGAGGGCACGGGGTTCCAGTCCGGCTTTCATCATCAATTCACAAGCGAACTGGTCTGCTTCCTCTTCCTGCTTTCTGTTGAAGCCTGCCGTAACCAGCAGGCGTGCAACCTCTCCGGTCACATAGGGGTCACCGGAGAGCAGCACGGAGATTCCTATTTCACGGATCATTCTGTTGATGACGTGTCTTTTTTCTATATGACCAATTTCGTGACAGATCACGGCCAGCAGCTCTTCCTGGTTTTCGCACATATCGACCAATCCTGTGGTAACCAGCACATGCCCTCCGGGGAGGGCAAATGCGTTCACCATGGAGTTGTCAACCATCGTAATGGTATAGGAAAACCCGGGCTTTTTCTGCACCTCATGCAGCTTCTCTGCGGTGACCTCCATAATGCTATCGACCCAGGGATCGTT
>SKPS01000074.1 GCA_007119395.1 Lentimicrobiaceae bacterium | reverse complement strand
TGTTTTTTGCATCATGAAACACCTCTCCATGGCTGGTTTTATGGTGGGTGGCTCCAGTCTTCTCTACTTGCTCAGCTGTGCCGGCATCACTTCCAATGGTCACCTCAACACCATCCATAATGGCAGCCACCACTGCAGGTGAAATACACAACGCTCCTATCGGCTTACCCACCAAAGCAAACTGCTTTACAACCTTTGATAAATCATCATTTACCTCACAACCGGCACCGTCAAAGGCAAACGAAGATAGATTCTTTGCTACGCCAAATCCACCCGGAAGCACCAACCCATCGTAATACTCAGGAATCAACTTGTCTAATCCTTTGATGTTGCCACGAGCAATACGCGCTGACTCCACCAGTACATTCCGCACCTCATCAACCGCCTCACCGGTTAAATGGTTGATCACATGGTGCTGTTTGATGTCAGGTGCGAACAAGTCATACGAATGACCCAACTTGTCAATGGCTAACATGGTAAGCGTTGCCTCGTGAATCTCAGCACCATCATACACCCCACATCCTGATAAAATAACTGCAAACTTCTTCATAACTAGACTTTTATTTTGTTTGTTTTTGATGTTTTTTACTTTTTTCCACCCTTATTGGCTGCGCCACCCTTTGCGGTAGGCTTTTCTGAAGAACCTGTAAAACCGCTTCCCCTCGGTGTATTGAAGCACGGAGGTTCTCCATCGGGAACCGGGGTACTTCAAGGCATCCTGTTGGCCAAGCCTGTAACCAATCTGCTCCTGGATCAAACGGGTTTGTGCAGGAGGATAACCCCTTGAAGCCAATGCATCCACCATGCGCAAAGAGGATCTCAGGTCTTCCTTTTCGAGATAGTAGTAGGCGGCAGAGAGTATGTAGTTGAGGTTCTGTTTGAGGACATGTGCAGCAAAAGGTTCGTGGGTAAGACCCATTACGCCAAGATCGTGTTCATTAAAGATGCTTTCTGCCTTAAGATATGCTGTGAGTGATTCGGCATTTTTATAGAGCGACAGCATTTCGTTGGCTCTGTTCATTTGCTCCTGGTATCTGATGGCGTGAGCAATCGATTCCAGCCGTTTGTGTGGCAGCGTGTCGCTTAACCCACAGTCAACGTGTTCTACTGCAAGGGCAATGGCTTGCCTGTAAGCGGTTCCCGCTTCTACGAACCGTTTGTTATGTTCGTGATCACGCCCTTTGCTGATCTGCTCTTCAAAGAGGGATTGTTGCTGTAAACAGGCTGCACTAACCATTCGTGCCTGTAACGATTCCAGCCGGCTTTCCAACACCTGGTTCTCTTGCAGGTCATACCTGGCGCGAAGGGTAAGGATCTTTAACAGTTTCTCCTTTGTGGCCATATAGGATGCATCCCCTAGCATACGCTCCAGTTGGTCGGCATCGGTCATCAGGGTTTGAAGCGCAGCGGTACGTCGGTACTCTCTTAAGATTTCGTCGAATGAAAATCCACCTTGCTCTTCAAGTTTAAAGGCTTCATCGAAATGTTGTAAAGCGCCCCGGTGGTCTTTCATTTCCAGTAACGACTTTCCGGTAACGATGGCTTGTTGGTAATGGCGCTGCCGGATTCGTCCGGTTACCTGTATCGCTTCCGGGGTGTTGTTAACAAATCCATTCCATTGCTGACGGTATAGTTCGGCTTCACTCATTAAAGAGCCTGCTCGTCCCAGATCGCCACGTGTCAGCACCTGCTCAGCCTGTTGAACCATCCCGTTGAAGAGAGCCTGCCGGCTCAGTCGCTCCCGCTGATCCAATATGCCCACATCGCAACGTATCGGAAACTGGTCACATAGGGTACGAGCCTCTGCCACCAGCTTCAACGCGTCATCATAGTTTCGGGCACGGTGCGACTGATCGATGCGCTGTAACGCCTCACGGTAGTATTGGTCAGCCACCAAAGCCAACTTCCCTTTCGAATGTCCCGACAACCCATGCCTCTCTATGTAACCGGCCGCCTCACGCAACCCTTGCAATGCCTCCGCATAACGCCTCCTGTTTAGGAAGTTCTCAGCACTGTTCAGCATCTCTACTCCTTTGCCCTCCAACGCCTCCAAACGTAAATCATTTAACCGGATGTGACCACTGAGACCAAAACGATCCTCCAACTCAACAGCACGATCAAAAAACGACAAAGCCTTGTCGTAATTCCCTGTCCTGAGTGACCTCTGTCCTTCAACAATAAATGACTCAAGTAATTGCGCATTGAATCTGTCCAGTGCTACTTTGTTCTCCCCAACAGGACGGTTTTGCAGGAACTTTAGTGCCTCGTGCAGGTAAAACTCAGCAGCCTGAAAGTCACCCCCCTTCAGTGCCTGTTCACCTGAGAAAAGCATGTCACGGAATACCCCGCTACGCGCCTCCTGCATCACTGCAAGTAGGTCACCGGGTGGTGTAAGTCCATATTGCCTTGCAGCATTCATCGTTTGTCCAAAAGTTTCAAATGCCCTGGCAAATGAGCCTTCATTCATAAGGCGCACTCCCTGTTGGTACAAGGCATTTTGATATTCGGACAACAAAGTGTTTACCACCGGTGGTGGAGGTTCTCCCTCCTGATGTCCGGACGCCTCCATGATCCGTTGTATGATTGCCTCGGTTTGCGAAAGATCTCCACGCTGCATCGTTGTGCGTGCCTCCTTCGTCAAAGCATCAATCACGGCACGATGGATCTCCTCTATCCTCTGATCAATGATGGAAATATCGATTAAACCGGGTGCATGCTTTGCAAAAAGCTGCTGAACCCCTCTGAAGTGATTGATGGCCGCATCGTATCGCCTCTCCCTGAATGCTCGTTCGCCCTCCACCATCTGCCGGGTGAAGATCTCTCTGGCAAGACGTTCAGCCTCTTTGTTGTCAGGCAAATATAAAGCGTTCTCCCACTGATATCGGGTAGCTTTCATCAATGCCTCCAAAGCATCAGTCACCATGCCGCGAGCGTCATTACGTTGAGCCACAGTCAGCAATTGGTTGTATTCATCCCGGTAACTCTTTGATTGAATATTCTGTATCCGGGTAAGCAACCAGAAAATTTCAGCACTCAGTGACCTGTCAGGATTCATGGTTGACAACACCCGGTTCAATCTTTTGGCCGACTGATCCAAATGCCCGCTGTTAAACTCTAACAATGCCATCTGATAGTGTGTGGGGCCATGCGATGGATTAAACAGCAGCGCCTTGTCGAACCACTCCCTGGCGTCTCTCACCCTGTTCTGCTCCAAAGCCTTCATCCCCTCTTTGAAATACAATACATCCAGGGTACGCAATGCGTGCTGTATCACCTCCTTGCGATCATGGTAAAGCGACGCAAACATCTCCAGTGAGCTGATCAGCCGCTCAGGATCGGCCTCCTTCAAAGGCAAACGACTCTCCCAACGTTTCCCTATCACCCGATCAACATCCTCCTTGAAACCCTCTATGGTGGTCAGTTGTTCCGTCAGATGGTCAGGGTTACCAATCGTAATCCCCTCCAGCTTTTTCACATGACCTGCCACCAAACGGGCGTCTTTGGGATACTCCTCAAGGTATTCGAGATATGCAAGAAAACGTTGGTGTTTCTCAGCAGAATAATAGAAGAGGAGATGCGGCCTTGGTGTCACAATCTCCCTGATTCTTAATGTCATCCCTTCTGTCATATATTCATCGGAGAGGCGCAATCTGGCGATTACAAAGTCTGGTGTCTCACCACGCTGCGACACCCCTCCGGGCTCTAATACCACATCGGTTAGCACCTCTTCATACAGTGTGTTTCCGGCGGCATCAAGTAAAAGCAGCCTGAAACTCATACGGTCAGGATAAAGCCACCGGTAATGGTCGAACCCCACATCCCTGCGCGATACATTCACCCTGTCGAACCTGTCGAATTGGATGGAAGCATGCAGAATGAGCTCCCCCTCCTGCCGATGTATCGAAAGACGCTCATTGTAATGTAGTTTGGTTCGGAACTCACCGGGAGGGTTCACCCCCTCCAACTGCCCCATCCCCACAATCATCTCGTTGACCCGCTCGCGGTGTGCGAATGCACCTGCAATACGCATCAAAGTAAATGAACGGGGTGCCTCCTCTTTAAACAGATAGTCGTTAGAAGCAGACATTGAGACTTCCCCTCTTCGCTCCTGTGATTGCAATAGCATAGCATACAGCAGCATGGTGATCAATACAAAGGTTCTTTTCATACCAACGTTGGTGTTTGCACTGTTGTAAAAAGCACCCAAAGATAAAGAAAAAATCGGTTTATATACCAGCAATTTCTCTGATGATGACAGAGGCAAGGTGACAACCAAACAGAGGTGGCATGTAGCTTATGGTTCCCACGGTAGATTTTTTATTGGGTTCATTTTCCACTTCCTTTACCTTTGTTTTATCGGTGAGTTCCGTAGAGAACACCACTTTAAACCCTGTACGGATGCCCATTCGGTGGAGTCGTTTTCTGATGATGGCTGCCAGTCTGCAGTTAAAGGAGTTGTCGATGTCATCGACCATCACTTTAGCAGGGTCGGTTTTT
>SKPS01000262.1 GCA_007119395.1 Lentimicrobiaceae bacterium | reverse complement strand
TTTGAAGGTGGGTTCACCACGATGCCCCTCCATGGAGTGGATGAGAGCCGTCTCTTCACCGCAGACGAAAGCACCTGCACCGTAACGGATTTCGAGGTCGAAGCTGAAGCCCGTTCCCAGAATGTTGTCACCCAGCAGGCCGTATTCACGAGCCTGGTCGATGGCAATTTTAAGGCGCTCAATGGCCAGCGGGTATTCGGCCCTGATATAGATCAGCCCTTTTGTAGCGCCGATGCAATAACCACAGATCGCCATCGCTTCCAGCACACTGTGTGGATCACCCTCCAGGATGGAACGATCCATAAATGCTCCGGGATCCCCTTCGTCAGCATTACATACCACATATTTTTGGTCCGCTTCAACCTGACTGGTGATCTGCCATTTGAGACCGGTAGGGAACCCACCGCCTCCCCGGCCACGCAAGCCTGAATCAATCACCACCTGGGTGGCCTCTTCCGGCGTCATGTCGGCCATCACCTTGCCCAGTGCTTCGTAACCATCACGTGCTATATATTCATCGATGTTTTCAGGGTTAATAAACCCGCAGTTTCTCAACGCAATGCGAAGTTGCTTCATATAGAAACCCATGTGCTTCGAATCAGAAATCTGCTCTTTCTTCACAGGATCAACATACAGCAACCGCTCTACCTTCCTGCCTTTGATCACATGCTCTTCCACAATCTCAGCCGCATCGTCAGGCTTAACCTCTGTGTAAAAAGTGTTGTCAGGAACCACCTTCACAATGGGCCCCTTCTCACAAAAACCAAAACATCCGGTGCCAATCACCTGTACTTCCTGGTCGAGCCCTTTGGCCGTAACAACCTCTTTCAGATTGTCAAGCAGTGTGTTGCTCGCTGAAGCATAACAGCCCGTGCCCGCACATACCAGCAAATGCATTTTATACTTATTCATGCCTTATCCTCCCTGTTATTCGTCAATAGATTGATAATTTACCGGAATAATCCCTTCCACCAACTCACCATTGCGGATGTATTTTTCAATCACCTCATCGGCTTTCTTGACATCTACATACCCAAATACAATGGGATCTTTACCGGGAACCGTTACCTCAATAGTGGGTTCAGCAAAGCAATAACTCATGCAACCCGTTTGGGTTACCACTGCTTCAATACCCCTTTTTTCCATAGCATCCATCATAAACTCCATTACCTCTTTTGCGCCTGAAGCAATGCCGCATGTTGCCATGGCTACCCTTACCTGTACCATCTGCTCAGGGCTTTCACTCTTTTCCCTGAGATTGATTTTCGACCGCACCTCATCGCGCATGTTCCTGAGATCGGCCAGTGTTTTAATTTTCGACATGTTTGTTATCCTCCAATTGTTAATTGTTAGGTTCGTTATTGGCTTTATCTTTAATAGTTTTCATCCTTAACACCCCTGCAGCCCCAATGGCAGTCAGGTTTTCTGCCAGCATGTTTCTGAGAAATCTTCTCACCTCGTGTTCGTTGATCGGAACCCCGTCAAGCTGCTCTTTGATCTCTCTGGTGTCAAATAGATATTCCCCTTTGGGGGTGCGGTGAAGATACACAAAATCTGTGGTTGGATTGGCAGCGACCATCAAAATAATCACACCGGGGATATCACCCCAAGGGACCATATCCGGGTGGTGTTTATAAAACGTTGCATTCACTACGGTTCCGGATCCTTGAGTTGAGTTAACTGAGAAGTTTCCGCCCGCCTGTTCTGCACTTTGTCTGAACAAAGGGATTCCCAACCCCACACGTCGTGTGGTACGGGAGGTGTAAAACGGGTCGGTGACTTTCGCCAGCACCTCTTCGGTCATGCCACTCCCGTCATCAGTGATGTTTACCGAAGCCAGACCCGGATCGGTCTCTTCAATGGTGATCTGAATCAACCCGGCTTGTGCACGTATGCTGTTTTGCACTATGTCCATGATATGTAATGCCATATTTTTCATGCCGCCACCACCTTTCTCCCGGCAATACCTGCCAGGGCTTTCCCTATTTCACTAAAAGAGGCCTCTTCCATTTCAAACAGGGTGTAACCCCTGCCAATGTCTTTGAGCATGTGTGCATCGGAGCTTTTAAGTAATGCCAGATTGGGATCAACCTGATACTGATCTCTGAATTGCGCCGGGTCTGTTTTTCTGTGGATCTCCAATGCATCTGCCTGAAGGGATTCAGGAATAAAACCCAGCTGGCTGATGAGACTGTAACTGGGGCGATCCACATGGGCCGGAATAAAGAGCCCGTTCAGCTCTTTCACCTTGGCCTCAATGTCAGCAAGCGAAGCTGTTAAAGCGGAGATCAAAAGGGTAGGTACCTGCTCAATAATCACCTCGTGTTCGTCTATCACCACCTGATCACCGAAATAGTCAGGATTATTGGGTACATACGGCAGGTGATCTTCAAGAAACTGCTGAAACTCCGTCAAAGATTCATCCGAAGCAAAGAGCGCTAGACAGTGCACCTCTTCCCTGGAGGTGACTTCCGCACCACCCACCACAAACACACCGGCTCTCTTACCCAGCTGTTGGGTAAGTGCACAATGCAGAGTGCTGTTGTGATCCGTGATGGCGATGATGTCAAGCTGCATGGCCTTTGCTGTTTCAATGATGTTTACAGGGCTCATCTCCAGACTCCCGCAAGGGGAGAGGAGCGTGTGAATGTGCAGATCAGCCCTGAATGTTTTCACGGTGTTATGAATTGAGTAGTTGAAACAATTTTCCTGTAATGATAAAGTTGCTTTGGTCGGTTCCCAAAACAGCAATACCCTCTTTGTTTGCTTGCTCTGCCATGTCGGCATCAGGTTGCTGACCGTTGACCAATATCACACCTGCCAGGTCTTTTAAGGAAGCAATGGCCATCACATTGCGATGGGTTTGCAAAGTGACCCAAAGTTCTCCCTCACGGGCATTGCCCATTACATCACTTAGTAAGTCGCTGACGTAACCTCCGGTTACACGTTTGTCGAGACCTTTGGATCCCGCCAGCACGTTTAGCTGCAGCGCGTTGCAAATCTCTTTGATTGTCATGGTATCCATTATTTTATCTCCTTGTTTAGTTTGTTTTCTCCCCAGATCTTCTTCATCACCTCAGCCGACTCTTCCGCAGTAAAAGTCCCTTTTTGTTCAAGGATGCGTTGTATGAAGATGCACCGTTCCAGTTCCGCTTCTTCACGCACGATGTCTTCAGCCAGCGATTGGCAGGTTGGTGATCCGCAGATGCCACAGTCAACATATGGCAGAATCTCCATGAGTTCATTCACCCGTTGCATCTTCTCAAGGGCACCCTGGATGTTTTCGTCGAGTTTGAGCATTGAGCGAGGTGAGACCTTGTCAACAGTGAGCTGGTCTTTCAGGCTGTGGTATTTTGCGAGGATGTGTTCCTCTGGTAACTTTTCAATGTTGTGATCAGTGGATTGTTCTGCTTGTTGTGCCCGACGCCTCATGCTTTCGGCTGTGAGGAAACGGTTGGTACTGGTCAGAATGCCTCCGGCACAACTTTCGTCACAGGCTCTCAGCTCCAGGAAGTCGATGTTGCTGACCTCCTCGTCTTCCAACTCCTCCAGAAAGGCCATTACGTTGTTAATGCCGTCAATGGCCAGGCTCCTCCCTTCCATTACGTTGGATTCTCCGGTTGTGAGGCTCCAAAGGATCGCTTCAGGGCTAAGCTGTGGGTCTTCTGGTACAGGGCACATGGCCGATTTCGACTGTTTGGCAGTGGTGAGCAGTTTGTTGTAGGCAAAATCCATGTTGATCACACCGTCCACCACCGATTTCTGCTCTCCGACCGGACTCTTCACTGCGGCAATTTTGGCAGCACAGGGGGTAAAATAGAACAATCCGATCTCTTCCGGTTTGGCCCCTTCGTTGATCAGGCGATCTCTGATGTAGAGTCCGGCTATATCAAGTGGGGGCTTCATGGTGATGATGTTGTGTACCAGCGACGGGAATTTTACTTGAATCAACCGAACCACCGCCGGGCAAAAAGCTGAGATCAGTGGTTTGTTCTCCTGGTGCTCGTTGATGTATGATTGCATCGCCTTCCGCAACACTTCAGCACCGGTCTCCACTTCACAGATGTGGGTAAACCCCATCTCCATCAGCACGCTGTAAATCTGACGCGTGATGATCTCATCAGAGAGTTGCCCCAACAACACACCGGGGACAAGCGCAACACGATGGCGGAACTGATAGATCATCGCAAAATCATCCTGCTCCACACCAATGGCATCCACAGGACACACACGATAACACTCGCCACAATCAACACAGCGGTTTGGCATCAGAGAGGCCTTTCCCTCCATTACACGAATTGCCTCTGTGGGGCACACCTTCATGCAATGAGAACATCCAACACAGGTCTCCCGGTTGAAGGTAAGGGCGTGGTGAAATTCAGGATGTTGCATCATTGACCTCCCTCCTGTTTTAAGTAGATGGTAATGGTAACCAAAGTGCCTTTGTTGACCTCGCTCTCTATCAACAGATCGTCGGCATTTTTATGAATATTGGGTAAGCCCATTCCAGCACCAAAGCCCATCTCACGAACTTCCGGAGAAGCCGTTGAATAGCCGGCCACCATAGCCTGCTCAATATCTGGTATGCCAGGCCCCTCATCCTGGTATTGCATCACAATCTTCTCGTGATCAATTACCACAGTCACTGCCCCCTTGTAAGCATGGGCCACGATGTTCACTTCGGCCTCGTATGAAGAAACCACAATACGCTTGATGGTGGCAGCATCCACATTTAGCTGCTTTAGCACCTTCTTGATTTCGCTGGAAGCAAAACCTGCCTTGGTAAAATTTCCACCCTCTATGTCGTATTGTAATTGCATTGTCTACTGTTAAAAAGATGCCATTAATAAACCGATTGCACACCAGCGTTAAACAGTACCCCGCACGCTTTGAACATGGTAAAAGGGCTCTCGAGCAGGATGATGTTGTGCTCAGCGGCCAGCTCGACCATTTCGGGAGTTGCTTTTTTGTTGCGAAGCAACACCACGCAGTGTATATCAGACATTTCAGCAGTTCGGATGGTTTGCATATTTGCCAGTCCGGTTAACAGTACCATACCGTCGTGATGGATTGTGAGCACATCACTCATTAAGTCAGAGGCTGCGGCATATAGGATTTCGGTATGCATCAATCCATTACCGCACCGTACCTGTGCTTCTGTCAGTTTGGCCAATTCTGTTATCTGCATCATTTCAGTTGTTCATCAGTTTCCTAACCCAGGATGAAATCACCTGGTTTTTGCGGTGCAAAGATATCTGTTTTTTAAGAAACAACAAAGATTATTGTGAAAAAAATAACATTGTTAACAAATTAACAATCAAAATGGAATTTTCAACTCAATAGTGGTGTTTTCAGACAACTGAGCCCCGGCACGTAAAGGTGCCAGGGCTCAGGTTAATATAGAAACGAAGTTATGTTTAGTACCTGTTCCGTTTCACATAGTGGGTATGCAGCAATTCATGCGATTTGTGACCGAGTGGTTTTTCAAGAAACTCTTCGTAGATCTTGGCAATTTCGGGCACTTCGTGTGACTTTCTGATGGGCATTCCTTCATCTTCGGCGTAGATGGCTTCAATCCGCTTTTTCCTGATCTCGTCAGTTGTTGGGATGGGCTGGCCACCACCTCCGATACATCCACCGGGGCAGGCCATGATTTCGATGAAGTGGTAGGGAGATTCTCCTTTTTTGATCTGCTCCATGATGGTGCGGGCGTTTTTAAGGCCGTGCGCGATGGCTACTTTTACTTCTACTCCTTCGAGGAAGTCAAAAGCGGGCAGCACATTCTCGAGTTTGATGGCTGCCTCTTTGATGCCCTGTAATCCACGTGCCGGTTCAATATTGAGGTTTTTGAATGGCACTTCTCTTCCGGTAACCACTTCATACACGGTTCTCAGTGCGGCTTCCATCACACCTCCGGTGGCACCGAAGATGACGGCTGCACCTGACGATTCACCCATGTAGCTGTCGTAGGGTGTATTGGGCAGGTTGATAAAGTCGAGACCCGCCTGTTTTACCATATGCCCGATTTCACGGGTGGTAAGACCTGCATCTACATCCTGATATCCGCTGTCGTTCATCTCGGGTCTGTTGGCCTCATACTTCTTGGCAGCGCAGGGCATGGCCGCAACACTTACAATTTTCTCAGGATCAACGCCGATTTTCTCTGCATAGAATGTTTTGGTGAGCGCACCAAACATTTGCTGTGGCGACTTGCAGGTTGAGAGGTGGTCAAGGTGATCGGGGTACATGTGTTCGATGAACTTAACCCATCCCGGTGAGCAGGAGGTGATCATGGGCAGGGCTACCTTTTCGCCATGTTTCAGTGCTTTGGTAACTCTTTCCAGGAACTCATGCCCCTCTTCGATGATGGTAAGGTCAGCCGTGAAGTCGGTGTCAAGAACAGAGTCGAAACCGATCTTTTTCAGTGAGGTTACCATTTGTCCGGTCACCCTGGTTCCGGCAGGATATCCCAACATCTCACCCAGTGCTACACGCACAGAGGGTGCGGTGTTGATCACCACATGCTTGTCAGGATCACCGATGGCTTCCCAGATCTCGTGGTAGTATCTCCGCTCTGTTAAAGCGCCAGTCGGACAGTGGGTTACGCATTGTCCGCAGTTTACACACACTACATCATTCATCGGCAGATCCATAAAGGTGGAGATCTTCATGTCTTTCCCTTTGTGAGAGACTGTGATGGCGTTCACATGCTGGAGCTCAGCGCAGGTTCTTACGCAACGCTGACAACGTACACACTTGCTGTCGTCTTTCTCAATGGAGAAACTCGACTTGTCCACTTCAATGCCCGGTTTCAGTACACTGAGATACCGTTCTGAATCGACGTTGTACTCTGCAGCCAGGTCTTGCAACTCACAGTTGGTGCTACGGTAACAGGTGGTACACTGGGTATTGTGTTCCGAAACCAGCAGCGACATAATATCGGTGCGTGCCCTACGCACTTTCGGAGTGGTGGTTTTAATCTGCATCCCTTCTTCAACGGGAGCTGCACACGCTGCGATCAACGTTTTCCGTCCTTCCACTTCCACTACACAAACACGACAGTTTCCTGCCACGCAGAGGTCTTCATGATGACACAAAGTGGGAATTCGCACACCCACTGATTTTGCCGCGTCAAGGATGGTTGTTCCTTTGTCAACGTCAAGGTCGTGGCCGTCTATAACTACTTTTATTTTATCTGACATTTTTCTGTATTTTTTTCAATGGTTAATACTTCTCGTTCTTCCTGATTAATAAATCATCTCTTCTTTGAAGTTTTCCACGATCGAGGAGAATGAGTTTGCAACCGACTGTCCAAGGCCGCACTTTGAAGTGATCTTCATGGTGTCGGAGAGATTCAGGAGCTGTTTCAGGTAACCTGATTGTTTTTCACCCCTTTTAACCGCTTCGATCCCTTTCATCAGCTGCTGGCAGCCCACCCTGCAAGGTGTGCATTGTCCACATGACTCTTCTTCGAAGAAATCGATGTAGTTATGTAACACGTTATACATCGAGCGTGAGCTGTTAAAGATCATCATAGATCCACCGGTTGGAACCCCTTCGAAACCAATGATGGTGTCTTTGAATTTTTTGCGGGGCACACAGAATCCGGCTGCACCTCCCACCTGTACGGCCTTGGTATCTCCATCACCAAACTCATTTACAAAATCTTCTACAGTCATACCCAGCTCCAGTTCATAGATGCCTGGTTTTGGGGTGTCACCAGATACGCTGAAGAGTTTGGAACCTCTTGAGTCGTCGGTACCAAGCTTTTTAAATTCATGGGCACCATACTTCATAATCATCATTGCATTGACGAATGTCTCTACGTTGTTGATTACGGTTGGTTTGCTAAAGACGCCTGCTACAGTGGGGTAGGGGGGCTTGTTGCGGGGTTCACCCCTTTTGCCTTCGATCGACTCAAACAGTGCCGACTCCTCACCACAAATGTAAGCACCACTTCCCATTCGGATCTCTACATCGAAATCCAAACCGAAGCGTTTGAGGTGTTCGTTAAAGATATCGAGTTCTTTGTGCAGGTCTGGCAACAGGTAGCGGTACTCACCACGCAGGTACATGAACCCTTTTTTTGCACCGATCGCTTTGGCGCAAATGGCCATTCCGCTGAACACCTTCCGTGGAACCGTAGTAAGAATCTCACGGTCTTTGAATGTGCCAGGCTCACCCTCGTCAGCGTTGCACACAACATACCTTTCCGGATCAGCCTCACCTGCCGTGAATTTCCATTTCAGCCCGGTAAGAAATCCAGCTCCACCACGACCTTTCAACCCCGATTCAATCATCTCTTCGATGATTTCCTCACTGCTCTTCTTCATTGTTGCTTCAAGTACTTTATACTTTTCTGCTGTATAAGCACCGAAGATAATATCTACTCTTTTCAGTTTGTCCATCTTTTTTCCTCCCTTGTTATTTGCGCATGTATTCCATTATGATCTCTGTGATCTTCTCTTCATCCAGGTCACCGTAAGGTGTTGTGTTGATGAGAATGGCAGGTCCCTGATGGCACCAGCCGATGCAGTTGGTGTACAACAGCGAAAACTTCTTGTCCTGCGTTGTCTCTCCCAACTTGATCTTTAACAGTTTCTCAATGGTCTCTACAATACGCTTCTTTCCATGCATATCGCATGTGATGGTTTTACATACACGGATTACATATTTTCCACGCGGAACCGTGTCTAAAAATGAATAAAAAGTGGCTGTGCCATACACTTCAGCCGTGGCAATGTCCAACTCCTTCGCAATCTCAGTCATGGCGATGTCAGAAAGATAGCTCTCCGACTCAACCACAGCCTGCATGATCGGCATCAACGCATCGCGCTTCCTGCCATGCTTGTCTGCCAAGCTCTTGATCAGTTGAATTGTTTCTGTCATTTCTCCTCCTTCATACTTAATTAAGTGAATAATCGACTTTTTTTTTTGACCAGTTGTTAACGAATTAACAATGGCAAATATAGAAATTGCAATGGAATAAACGGGGAATTTAACAAGGAAATCGTTGGAAAAATGGAAATTTATAAACGGTCTAAATTAGCCTGGATTTCCATCGTCCCCGTTTAAAAAACCAGACCCCTAAAATCGTAAGAGTCGACTCTGCGATCAGGATGGCGTAAAACACACCGGCTTCTTCCATGTTGAGGGTTACTGCGAGGATCCAAGCCAGTGGGATCTCAATAATCCAGAAGCTTACGAGGTTGAGCCACATGGGTGTACGTGTATCACCGGCTCCATTGAAGCTTTGGTGCATCACCATGCCCAGTCCGTAGGCAGCCATGCCAAAGCTGATAATTCGCAAACCTTCGGCGCCTGAGAGGATGATCCCTTCCTGGCTTGTAAAGATGCCAATAAAGGTTTCGGGCCAGAGTATCAGTACCAGACTGATGAGCCCCAGGAGAACGACATTGACTTTTCCGGTCACCCAAACGGCTCTTTCGGCTCTGTCGGGGCGGTGGGCTCCCATGTTTTGCCCTGTTAAGGTTGATGCTGCGTTGCTCACGCCCCAGGAGGGCAGAAGACAGAACATGATGATTCTTATGGCAATGGTATATCCGGCCAGCACTTCACTGCCATAGTTGGCCATCAGACGCATCAACACGATCCAACTGGCCGTTGCGATGATATTCTGCAAGATGGCGCTCCACGACAGATTGAGGAGCTTGATCATTCTGGATGTACTGGGTTTCAGGTGTTTGAGCTTTAGCTTCACCCTTCCGCGACCATTGAACAGCAATATCAGCTGCCACACCACAGCGAGTCCTCTGCCGATGCTGGTGGCGATGGCTGCACCTTTGATCCCCAATTCAGGGAAGGGACCCAATCCAAAAATGAGACACGGATCCAGTATAATATTCAGGATGTTCGCAAACCACAACACTTTCATCGAGATGGCTGCGTTGCCGGCACTTCTGAAAATGGCGTTGTTCACAAACAGCAGCATCACAATCACGTTGCTGCCCAGCATAATCGAGGTGTACCCGGCGTTGGCTTTTGCCATCTCTTCAGAGAGCCCCATCATCATAAGAATCCTGTCAGCATAAATGGCACCGGGGATGGCAATGGCAGTGGAAATGATCAGGGTAAGCATGATGGCCTGCCCCGCCGCCCTCGCAGCACGCTCCGGTTGATGAGCCCCAATCCTCCTCGAAACCATCGCCGTGATGGCGATGCTTAAACCAAAACCAATGGCGTAAACCACCGTATTCAATGACTCTGTGACCCCAACCGTGGCTATGGCCTCATCACCCAAATGTGAAACAAACCAGATGTCTGCTATGGCAAATACAGACTCCATCACCATCTCCAAAATCATGGGTATGGAGAGAAGCAAAATGGCTTTGCTCAACCTGATTTGGGTGTAGTCGTAGTCAGTGCCACGAATCGATTCCCCAATCAACTTAAACAATCGCTTTGCCTTATCGATATATCCTCTAAGATGCACAGTGGATAGATTATAATAAAAGGGGCGCGAAGTTACGGAAAAAGAGCCGGTTCATTCTGTAACTTGTTCATAAAACACGAAGTGCCGGGGCTCTATGGCTGCTTTAACGCGATATGGATTACAAAGGTTTATATTACAGATACAGAATGGCTTATGTTGCCTATGGCAAGCTTTTGTTAAACAATGCTTCTTTTTTATTCAACAAAGCGAAGATTAGGGTGTTAATAACAGTAGGTTCATCACTGCTTTATATCTTTTAAATAGAAATAGCTTCAATGCAAAAGAAGAAACACAATGTATTGATTACCGGTGCCTCTGAAGGGATCGGTATGGAGCTGGCCAGGATACACGCTTCGCACGATGATCAATTGGTTTTGGTAGCCCGCAGGGGTGACCGGTTGGAATTGTTGAAAGAGGAACTCGAATCCCGCTTTGGTGTGGAGGTGATGGTGCTGGCAAAAGACCTCACCTTGCCGGGTGCGGTGGATGAGGTTTTTCATGCCACCGAGAAGGCTGGTTTACAGATTGATGTGCTGATCAACAATGCCGGGTTTGGTCACTACAATTTCTTTGTGGATAGTCCCTGGGAGAAGGAGGCGAGGATGATTGAACTGAACATCACTGCATTAACGCATCTGACCAAACTCTATTTGCCGGGGATGAAGGCAAGGGGTTACGGAAGGATGATGCAGGTGGCTTCCATTGCGTCGTTTTTTCCGGGGCCGCTGATGTCGGTTTATTTTGCCACGAAGGCTTACGTGTTAAACTTTTCGCAGGCTTTGTCTGCGGAATTAAAAGGGAGTGGAGTCACCAGTACCGCTTTGTGCCCCGGGCCTACGAAAAGTGGGTTTCAGGCGGCAGCCGCTGTGGTAGAAAACCAAACCATGAATGGGAAAAAGATCCCCACTTCAGCCGAGGTGGCTCTCTTCGGATACCGGGCAATGATGAAGGGGAAAAGGGTGGTGGTGCACGGCTTTGGAAACAGGGTTATGACCTTGGCTACCAGACTGCTTCCCACCGGTATGGTGGCTGACATGGTGAAAAAGATGCAGCAGAAAAGGTAGTCGATACGCTCCTTTTCGTAGCTTTGCCTCATCAAATTGATCCGTGCATGCCTTTTCGCTATTTTTTAAAGATGTCATATGATGGCACTGCATACCATGGGTGGCAGGTTCAGCCCAATGGTATCACTGTGCAGGAGGTGATTGAGCAGGCAATGTCAGTTGCTTTTTCTGAAAAAACTGCGGTGACAAGTGCCGGTCGCACAGACACAGGTGTACATGCCCGGGAGATGTTTGCCCATTTCGACCTGCCCCATAGCCTTTCCGCAGAAGAGCTGCAAAAGGCAGTGTACAAACTGAATAGTCTGCTCCCTACCGATATTGCTGTAGCAGCAGTCATCCCAGTGCATGAAGAGGCCCACGCCAGGTTTGATGCCCTCAGTCGCACCTATGAATACCATATCGTTACAAAGAAAAATCCGTTCTTGGAGCGGTATGCCTGGTATTGGCAGGGGAGGCTCGATGTGGATGTGATGAGCAGGGCATCAGCGCATCTGATCGGCCGGAAAGATTTTCAATGTTTTTCGAAGGTGCAAACCGATGTCAACCATTTTATGTGCGACGTTTCTTTGGCTGAGTGGCATTGTGTTGACGACACGTTGGTGTTTACGATCACCGCGAACCGTTTTTTACGCAACATGGTTCGGGCTGTTGTGGGCACCTTGTTTGATGTAGGCCGTGGCAAGCTTGCGGTTGAGGATCTGCCTGCCATCATAGCGAGCGGTGACCGTGGCCGGGCGGGCTCTTCTGTTCCGGCCAAAGGGCTGTTTCTGACTAAGATAAATTACCCCTACCTGTAAAAGATTGGCGATTACTCCGGGTCGGGATGTGAAATTGTTCCATCGGAGTATTTGGCAAATCGCCCGGATTCACGTGGGTGCACATGATCGGGTTCTTCCCATGGCCACCCTCCGAACTGTGTTGCCCGGTAGTCAGCGATGGTTTGCTGGATCTCCTGTTGGGTGTTCATCACAAATGGGCCGTATTGCGCTACCGGTTCGCTGATGGGTCGCCCTTGCAATACGAGCAACCTGCTTGGTGCGGATCCGTTTTGTATGACCACCTCTTCGTTGGCGAACATCTCAATGGCGTGCATAGGGGGAATGTCGTTTCCCAGGATTGTGATGTGATCACCTTCAAAAAAGTACACCATCCTCAATGCTTCGTCGCTGGCAGCGGGCAGGGTAAATTTGGCTTCGGGTTCCATGTTCACTGGCCATATTCCCACTTCGTTGGCGAGGTCAGCAGCCCATGAGGCGGGTGCCGGATCAGGTGCCGACAAACCGTTCAGCTTTCCGGCAACCAGGTTGACGGTTACGCGTTTGCCGTTGTCATCCTCTATTACCACCTCAGGGATCTGGTGTGCCCAGAGCATGGCAAAATGGGGGTCGGCAAATTTTCGGGATTTTGGCAGGTTGAGCCAGATCTGAAACAGCTCTACTGTGTTGCCACGGTCGGTTTGGATACAGGGGAACATCTCACAATGTTGCAATCCGGCTCCGGCAGTCATCCACTGCACATCACCATTTCCATAACGCCCCGCAGCACCGGCTGAATCACTGTGGTCTACGAAACCCTGCATCACATAGGTCACCGTCTCAAAACCCCTGTGAGGGTGCACCGGAAACCCGGGAATCCTTCGGCCATGATACATTCGCCACCCATCCTTTAATGTAAAGTCCTGTCCGAGGTTCCGACCTGATAAAGATGCTGCCGGCCCCATCACTTCGTTGCCAGGTGGGTAGTGATCATAATGGTGTACACAAAACAGAAACGGATCGATGGTGGGCCATTGAAAACCCATCGGTTGAATGTTGACGATGACGCGATTGTACATATATATAATGGTATTGAAGAATTTTGCATCTCCTCCCGTTTTCGCTAGCGCATCCGTTGCCGTTTCAGGAACCATGGAAGCAGCACCTGCTGGAACCCTTTCCTGATATTGGCCTCCACGAAGTCGATGTGGTATTGGTCGCAACGCAGCTTCAACTCCTGTTTAAAGGCGTTGAGACGTGTCCGGTAAGCCTCTCGTACCTCATGCGGATTCAGCCTCACTGTGTCGCCACTCTCCATGTCAATGAAACGGTATGGACGGTTATCGTACTCAAAGTCAATCTCTTCTGTTTGATCCACTACATGAAAGAAAATCACTTCGTGCTTGTTGTACTTCAGGTGTTGCAATGCATCGAAGAGGTCGTTGGTATTGCCATGACTTTCGAACATATCACTAAAAAGCACCACGAGTGATCGTCTGTGGATGGCTTCTGCAATTTCATGGAGGCTGCGGGCAGCGAAAGTCTCTCTCTTTTGGTTTGGGTTGTAGTTATCGAGTAGTTTTTCGAGTTCTGACACGAGGTACTTCATGTGGATGTTGCTGGAGCGACACCTGGTATGGAGGTTGATTTCGTCAGTGAAGAGCGACACACCGGCGGCATCCCGCTGTTGTTTGAGCAGGTGTAAAATGGCTGCTGTACAGTAGACCGAGAAGGTGATTTTGTTCGGGTTTTCGGGCGAGAGGTTTTCCAGCACCGGAAAGTACATTGAGGAGCTGTTGTCTATAATGATCTGGCATCTGAGGTTTGTCTCCTCTTCGTACCGTTTCACAAACAGTTTTTCGGTTTTGCCGTACAGCTTCCAGTCGATATGACGGGTTGATTCCCCTTGGTTGTAGAGTCTGTGTTCGGCAAATTCTACAGAGAAGCCATGGAACGGACTTTTGTGCAATCCGGTGATAAAGCCTTCAACCACTTGTCTGGCAAGGATTTCCAGTGGTGAAAAGCGGTCGAGATATTTTTGTTCAATCGAAGACACAGCAAATGTAAATTAGGTGTACAGCATAAAAGTGGGCAGTGTTTGGCTGGGCCTTGCACTCCCGAAAAGTTGCTGTTTGGGGTTGTCAACGGACAGGGTATAGGTTAGAGCAATGCTTCCAGTTTTTGTACCAGTACTGATTTTGGGACTGCTCCCACCTGTTTGTCAACCACTTCTCCCCCTTTCAGGAAGAGCACTGTTGGGATGTTTCGAACGCCAAATCTGGCGGTGACATTTGGGTTGCTGTCTACATCCAGCTTGCCGATCACGGCTTTTCCTTCATACTCTGTGCTCATCTCCTCAATCAGTGGTGCAATCATGCGGCAAGGGCCGCACCAAACCGCCCAAAAGTCGATTACCACTGGTTTGTCGGTCTTTACTACCAACTCTTCAAAATTCGCATCGGTGATTTCAAGCGCCATAACTATTGTTTTTTTTGTTGGAACAAATGTATGAAAATTCTCCTTCTCACACTACCCTTTTCTGATGTGAAAGGCTCTCTTTTTGCTTTTTTCTTTCTGGTCAGGAAGCTAAGTGTTGGTTGTTCAGGTTGATGAGGGAGGCTTCGACAAAGCGATACCATCTGCTGGTCTGATAGGGATGGTTTGTTGTGTGGCAACAAAGCCAATGCGCCTGCAATGCCTAGAGAAACAGTGCAGTATGCTTGTTTGTTGTGTGTTATCTGTCAGACAGGCTCCAGGTGATTTCAGGTATTTCACTGATGTTTCGCAGGAACAGCCTGGGGCTCACTCTTCGTTTTGGAAGGATGGTGGAGAGGCTTTCACCGTTTGTTCCCAGAATTACTTTGAGTTTGCTGTCGCCGGGGCATGACCTGATCATCCTGATAAGGCGATCGGCCAATTCTCCATCAACAGATAGTTTGCCTGCATGCACGGTAAGGGAGATCACCTTAA
>SKPS01000150.1 GCA_007119395.1 Lentimicrobiaceae bacterium | reverse complement strand
ATAAATGATGTCTTGCATGTGTAGCATCAGCATGGTGCTGTGCGACGGAACACCGGGGACCAACTCGGTGACCACCAGGGTTGACGAATCCATCTCACGGATTTTGCCAATCACCCCGAATTCCCCATCGGAATTCACACTCCGGATGCCCACGTAACCAAAGGTTCTGTCAACAGATTTAATCACATTCTCCAGTGAACCAATGTGAATGCCTGCCAGCTTTTTGGTCAGCTCCTCCTTCGGCAATCCGGGGTGCAGCGCCCTTTCATGGCCCACCTCCCAGCGTACCCTTCGGATGCTGCTTCGCTTGAATACAATGATGCCGGCAAAAATCTGCTCGCTGTTGTAATACTCCAACAACAAAAACTTATCGTTGAACTCCCTGATAAAACCCAAAAAAGGCTCATCACAACGTTCCGTAAAAACCTCCACTGAGAGGTTCTTTGCCAGAAGTGTTTTAAACGTTTTGTTTGCTGTGCTCATATATTATGATGTATGTCTTGTTTTAAGAGTTGTCGTCGATTTCAATGCGCTGGTGGCACCCTGGTGCAAGGGCATCAGCCGTGTAGTGCTGTTTTACACTGTCTGGATGTCTGACGAAAGCGTTGCAGTTCCGGGATCTGTCGAGAATGCTGACAATACAGTGTGTTGTATTCTTCCGGCATACGATTTATCGGGCATAAATACGCCGATATGGATGATTGCTTTCCCATTCTTTTCTATTGCTTTTTCTACAACCGGAGGCTGTGAAATCGCTGCCCATGGGGTGTTCAACACCTCTTTTTTTAAGCGCATACACAGGGTTGATAGATCGGTCTCTAGGGGCAGTTCAAAGCGAAGGGTACCCTTTTTTAGAAAAGGGTTGTTGCCCTGACGTATCAGTGTTTTAGATTGAAGGGCATGGTAGGGTATTGAGTAGATATCCAATGAAGTGTCTTCGATCTCCAGCCCCAGATACCCCACTTTTTTCACGACTCCGGAAACACCTTCGGTCTCTATATTCATACCCTCTGTTAGTCGGTATTGCAGTCTCAACACCACACCTGCAATAAAGTTTCTTACAACGAAAAACAGGGGCACAGCCAGCAGGGCCAGCAGTACGATCAGTAATGCAAAAGCAAAATAGCTTTCGGTCTGATAGGTGAAACGCGCAATCATAAGCAGCAGGGTAACCCAGGCAACAAGTTCAACGGCCGGCAACACATAGCCAAGGTGGTACTTAAGCTTCAAAGGGATCATGACGAACTTATGCAGAACAATGTTTAACACTCTGAAGAGCGTAAACAGCAGGATCAATGCAATTATTACTTGTAGTGTCATCATCATCAAGCGTTAAAGTAAGCCTTTTTTCTCGCACACATCAGCTAACAGGGGTTTTATATTGGGTTCAACACGGTAATATCCTGCCGGATTATTCACGATAAATCCTTTTGAAGAGGCTGAAACAAGTACATTTTCGGCCTGTTCCAGGGTAGTTGCCGTAATATTTGACAGCTGTTCAGCATTCAGGTATTTGTGTTGTAACATGAGAGCGATCAGTACGAGCTGTTCCGGATCGAGGTGCATAAGTGCAGCGGGGTGATGCTTTGTGGGCTTTCTGATCTCTATAAACTCTCCGTTGTAGCCTTTGATGCTTTTGATCCATGTATTGAGTGCGGCTTCGGGGTTCCCTTCAGATACTCCGAAGAACTTATTGAACAGCAGCGACAATTGCAATTGCGAGATGTTGTTTCTCTCATCACCTTTATACATCAGCGGGATTCCACCTGAATGGTGCCTTTTCATGATCATCTGTTGGATTGCTTCGCTGTTGAAAGGGCTGCATTTGATGGTGAGAAGCGCATGCTCTCCGAGCGGGTAAACCTGCTGAATTGCTTTGAGGGCATGGACATTACAGCCTATTACGAAGAACACTTTGTGGCTATACTGTTTCATGATGCTGATCAAGGAGAGGATGGCTTCACCCCCTTTATGTCTTCGCTCCCACCACAACTCCATGTTGTCTATTACTACAGCACTATCGCGTGGCAGGCTGTCAAGAATCTCTGAGATTTCTCTGTTATTGCCCGCTGCTGCTGCGAAAGCATTTTGCAGCGAATCGGGGCAAGCATTCCCGTGTGGTTCCGGTGTAGGGATCCATAAGGTGTTGTGCGGCTTAAATGAATGGGTAATCGTATGCCGTATCAGAGCTGTCTTTCCGGAACCGTGGGAGCCGGTTATGATGACTGCGCCTCCAAGCCCCCTCTTGTGTTTTTGCAACGCACTGCTGATAGCCCTCTCCTCGTATTGCCGATGAACCCAGAACTCATCCGGAATCTTTGAATCACTGCACATCAAATCCCTGTAGTAAACCGGTATGGTATTGTAAATGGCCGGGTCTGGCAACAGCCCCTCCGTTAGCTCGTTGATCTCTCTGCTCTGTACCCATGTTGCATTTCGCTCTTCCAGTAAACTTTTCGACAAAAGCACGCCGCTGCTGCTCAGATTCAAAACCTGAATAATGAACCCATTGGCCCGCTGCCTGACAGCGCTTACCAACTTTGAAAAAGGCGCTACAATATCTACAACCCTCCTCTTGCGCCCTTCAGAACGGATGTTCTTCCCGGCCTGACGGGCTGAATGGTAAAAGAGCTTGGAAAAGGCTTCATTGATGTACCTGTCGGTATAGCTCTCAATGGCTTCCAATTGCTTTGTAATATGCTCTTTATCAGCTGTTACCTGGTTGAATAGCTTACGGAACAGATCACGGTTTAACTCCTTGCTTAATTCATCATCGGTGTATTCTTGTGTGTTGTGAAGATGAAACAGCAACATATTGTAGGCCTCCCTGGATGATGCAGTGGCTTTTTTGAGCATCTGTCCAAGCGATTCATACTCCCGGTAAAGGGGTTCGTAGAAACCTGTCCCGATATGATGACGCGCTGTCCTGTGAATGTTCACCGAGACGGTTGAGTAGCTTTTGAACGGAACAAACCCCTGCTCGTTGTAGATATATTCAGGAATATTGATCTCTTTGGGCAGGTCACTCAGGGTGACATTTGCTTTCTCGTATGCTGAAGTGAACAACGGGGGGATTTTTACCTCTTCGGGAAATCCGATGGCCGGAACATCGGGATGATCTTGTTCCATAGCGGCAACAAGACTCTCCATGAGTGCCTCATGCACAGCAAGGTGCTCCTTGGCAACCTGCGCAAAGGCTTGTTGGGTCTCCTTATGAAAAATGGTGTGGAACAGGGTCTTTTTCGAAACGATCAGCACATCAAGGTAAAATGCCGAATTGACTTGCTGCATCCCCGAAGACCACTGTTCAGCAAACGTTTTTACACTTTCCGTATAAGAGGATGGGCGCTTTTTCAATGATTTCCGGGCCTGCTTTAACGCCTCGATGGAACTGAGTTCCCCGGCTATGGTGATGCTCGTCTTCCTGAAGGCATGCTGAACCCCATTGCCTATCTCTGCTACAGCTCTAATCAATTTGCGCTCAAGATCCTCTATGCGGTTAAGCACACCTTGAATGGCTGCACGGTCTTCATCATCATTAAACTGTGGCTTCGAAATCAGCCTCTCAACCAGGTCGTTGAAAGAGAAGAACAGGCTCTGGAGCTCAAGCAACGATTCCCTGGTGTTGTATTCGAAAACCGCAAGCTGTTTATGCAGGCTATGTTTAACAGTTGACTCTATGTGGTGATGAAGGGCTTTCCGGAAGGGGAACTGAACCGTCTTTTTTCGTCTCCTCCCTTCAACATCATAGGGGATTGATATGGTTTCCGGAGCCTTGGGCAGGTACTGCGCCAGGTGGCTCAACAGTTGCTGTAAGCCTTCCTGCAAGATGGAACCTGCCTCTCCAAGGTGTCGCCCATATTCGCTCTCCAGGCTTTTTAAAGCATATTGATGATAGGTGGTTTGAACCCTTCGTAATGCTTTGGTGTATTGTGACCGATCGGTTTTCTGACGGATCTTTTCGATTTGACGGAACACACGGGCTGATCGTTTGTGGAGGCTTGAAGGCAATGCCTGCAAATGGTGTGTGACATTGGATATGGTTTGTTCACAAAAGTGAACGCTTGTATTCATCAACTCCACATCCAGGGTTGTGATACGACTCTTCACCAATGGGTTGGGTATATCAGGGAGTTCATCCAGCACAACCGAACGCCCGGGCATCGCTGGTGGAGAGCCGTGAAACTGCTTCGTGGTGAAGTTGATCACTTCAAACTCAAATGAAGGCCTGAGCAACAATACACTCGCCGGTAGTGTGCATATCTTGTTCACCTTCTGAATATACTCCTCCGTTTGTGCTATACTTTTCTGTGTCAGACCCAGCATGATCAAATCGGCCTCCGAAGAGTGTATTTTGATGATTTCATCCAGTGAACGGGAGCCGAAATCATCGTTCAATACCGTCACCTCTGCGGTCATCCTTTTGTCATTCAGCAAGGCATTCGTGTTCTGATAGATACTGTCGGTGAGTGATGTGTTTGGGTTGATTACCAGGATCCT
>SKPS01000135.1 GCA_007119395.1 Lentimicrobiaceae bacterium | reverse complement strand
CATATGACCACCTGGTGCCAATGAATCTGCAATTATTGGATACGGATGCCAAAAGAAGGGAATATGCTGGATCCATTGGGAAGCGATTTATAGACCAACTACCCATTGAGATCTATCAAAGGAAACAAGAACAATTCCTTTTCGATTTAGAAAACAATCTTCCTTCTCTACAAAAAAGAAGCGATCAGTTGGAATCGGAAATGTACAACAATCATTATGGGGTTCTGTCATTATCTTTTAACTGTCTTTCCAAGGTAATGTGGTCGCAGTATTCCGATAAACATCAGGGGTACTGCATTGGTTTTTATGAGAACTTGTTGCAGAATGTTCACGAGCAAATCATGGGCGGCCCTATTGCGTATAGTGATGAATACCCACAAGTCCACCCTCTTGAGGATCTTGAATCACAAGTATGGAAAAAAAGGATGCGAAAGGCTAAGGAATGGGAGTATGAAGCAGAATATCGGATTGTCCGTGGTTTTAATAATCCACCGTCCGATAACGATCGAATACTCGTACTCCCTCCCTATTATATATCTGAAGTCATTATTGGTGCTAAGGCTTGTGATCAAACAAAGAGTGAAATTCTTGCTGTATGCAGAGAGAAAGGAATCAGGGTATTCCAAGCCAGACTAATGCCATTTCAATATGAGATATCGAAAGAATTGCTCTCCTGACATTCGATCTCACTTCTTCTTTTTCTCTCTTTGCATCAACGCGCTGCCTGCTGCGCTTTTGCTTTTAGGGTATCTTGGTTTCATGGCAGGCATAATTGCCCATTAGTCAAAGATGCTTTTTCTCAAGCCACCCAACAAGATAAGCAGTAACTTCACTGATATCATATTCATTAATAGGTTTTTGTGTTGGTGTATGCATAATATCATCAGTCAGCTTCTGTGCAATAATTTTCAGGCTTTCATGCACCTTTCCCGGAGCAAGGTCTTCCGCTCCGTATAAATGGAGTATTTCATGTGCAATGAGCGAATCAAGATATGCCTGACCACCAACCCCTCCCATATCGTAAATAATTGCACGTTCTTTCTCGAATTCCGGGTTTTGTCCATTACAATAGCGAAATGCTACAGAACATGTATGTCTTCTTACACATAAAAGTATTGCTGAACCTTCATCATCCTTCAACGGTAAATCAGCCAGTTCGAATAGCTCATCCCATCGTTCGGCCAAAGATCCATGTGTTGTTAAAGAACTTGCGATACTGTTTTGCCATGTTGCATGATGTGGACCAGCAGTATAGTCATTTTCATTGATACGGCATCCTGCGTTTGATGCAACGTTTGGCGATAGTGGCAGACATCTGTGCGCAATACGCAAAGGTTTATCGAAGCCATTCGCTCTCTTTTCCAACCAGCGCAAACTGCTATCAATCTTCTCCTCCACCGGTTTACGAAGTTCGTGTGTCCATGGGGTAGCACCGTCATCATCAACAAGAACAAAGAGTAGTTTCTGGCTCCCGACCAGCATTCTTGCTGAACCAATGTTTCTGTAGTGATCATATCGTTTCATAATAATCATATCAATTCGAACCCAAAGATGCAGTGGGCTCATTCTGCGTATTCAACACAAAGATAACTACAACACATTGAGCACTTTGGATTGTTCATAACTTTCTTCAATCTGAGAAAGGTTCTCCACAACTGACTAACAGCACAATATATTGGTTTGCAGGTAAAAGCAGATTTTCAGTTGCTGACCTCAATAAGTTGATCAACAGGCTGATATAAGCTGAAACTTGAAAGATTCCTAGTGTTTGACCTAATTGCATCCAAAGCAAATGATAGATTTTTGACTCGTGAACTTACCGGGGTGTTGTTCATGCTTCCGGGGAAACGATTCCATCATGACCCTGAAGGCTTCTCAGTCACCAATCATGCCCCACTCCTTATATTTGGCCACTTGAGGGTAGCTCTTTTTCAGGTCCGCAAGAATCTTTCTCCACTCTTCGTAATGTTCTCTGGCTTGAACTTCGTTGTTAAGCTCCTTATGTATTATGGCAAGTTTATAATGTGCAATTCCTAAGCCCTCTTGCAATTCAACATTACGGGGATTGGCTTCATGGAGCTCTCTGCACAATGTCGCGAGTTCCGAATACAATTTCAATGCCTGTTCGAAATTGCCAATGGTTTCATAATGTTTGCCAAGCCTTTCTAACACTATGCTTTGTAGGTGTCGCTCATACTCATTTTCAGGATTATTTAGAAGCCTGTCCCCTAAATCTGTTTTGGCTTTCTCATACATCGCCTTGGCGTTACTGAGGTCTCCCGCCTGCCTATAAATATCCCCAGCCTGTATCAATACTCCCGCCGTACCCTTTATGATGGCTCCTTTGTAGGTAGTGACCAGGTCAAGCGCCTGTTCAAGCAGTCCTGATTCTGCATATAGCTTCAACAGTGGCGCAACAATCTCTTCTACAATCCGGCCGGAAGCCACCCCCTTCTGTTCTGCATCCCGAAGCTGTTCCGTTAAGAGATGTACCTTTCTGGTTAGCTGATCCAGATCTTCAGGCCTCATCAGGAATTCATCAAACCTCTTGGTTAGTATCTCTTCCGGCTCAGGTGAGGAGATGGACTGAAACCAGACCGTTGAAATCCTACGCTGTACAAAAAAGTCCTTGGCCACCTGGTTCAACCTGCCCAGATTCTTTTCCCCGATCCAGAACAGCAAAGGTTTGCCCAAACGAAACAGCTCTTCACGGGCAAAGTTCATTGCCAGCAGAATCTGATCCCCCTCCATGACACACAAATCCAGGTTGATGATAATCAAACCGTCTGACGGATCCTGATCGATGGCCTCTTTGAGCTGAATGATCGGATTGGAAAGGTTTGTGGTGTCAAACGAAAAGAGGCTCACACGTTTATTTTCTCCGGATGCAAGTCGCATGATCTCACGGTTGATACCGGGAATCACCGCCTGGTTTACGGCAACCGCAAACCCGTACCCGTTCTCATTGTCGCGGGTCAGGAACCTTGTAATCAGGCGAATATCCGGTTCGTAAGAATAGGGTATGATCAATGGATAAAACCGTTTTATAGTTTATTTCTCTCCTTCAAAATGGCACGTACAATGGGGTGAACATCGCACCACCCTTCACCGTTGTAGCCGAGAATGCAGAGGTTCTGCCTTAAATGGAGCACCTCATTGGTATTTTCGGGCTTCTTGGTCTCATCTGTTGCCAAAGCCACCAGGGTGTCGTAGTAACCGGATGCTGTGTACTTGACCCCATCCAAGGTGAAGTCGGCGATGCTTGCATCGTACTCTTTTTTGAGCTTCGTAAAGGCGGAACGACGATCGCTTTCAATGATTTTTTGCCTGTTCCCATCCAGGGCAATCTGCGATGCTTCCTGAATCATCAGAAACAGATCCCTGAAACATCCACCGGAGTCCAGAATCAATTGTCGCAGAAGAGCTTCGTCATCAAAAAGCCCCAAATCCATCCTCTTCTCAATGATTCGCGTCATACCGGCAATCCCTGTCTCCGAAGGATCCTGATTCTTCTCCCGAACTTTCACCATGGGCAATTCAAAAACCTCGTTGAAGTACGACCGGATACCCCTGAACTTGATGTGATAATAGAGGGCTACTGGAAAGGTGAAAATGATGTTGGTTTTCAGCAACACGAGTTGGTTAACATGTGTGAAAAACAGATCTGAAGCCCGGTTAAGCGGAATTTTGTCAAGATCTTCAATGATGAGCAACAGATCTTTTTTCCCGATCTTGTCAAGCTGGTTCCTGATCTCTGTTATCAACGTGTTACAATGAAAAATCAGCTCCGACAGTTTTGGTTCAATGTTCTTCTTCAGGGTCTCTTTAAGTGAATTGCTGGTTTTTGATGACATCTTGAATTTGGCGAAAAAGTTTACCAACCAAGGAAGGTCAATGTTTGTCCCGGCACCAATCTCCCCCTCTGCGCCAATATATTTTTCTCTGATCTCCTCGATCTCTTTGGTCATTAACCAATGGGTGATGTTTTGAATATACTCTGGTCTTACGGCAAGCTTATGGTCAGCAGCAGTTCTGAACAGCAGCTCCATGGTGATGATATAGAGCTCAATAAAATTGAGGTGGATGGAATCCAGTTCGCTCTGAACGGAAAAGCTGAGTGAAAGATAATCTTTCTCAATATCCTTTTGCAGGTGGTTCAGTTCGGTGCTTTTGCCACAACCTCTGTATCCTACAAACAGAATGTGCTGAACCCCTTGAAAGGATTGATATGATAACAACAACCGGGCAATGCGGCTGCGTGGTTCGAGATTGCCCCTGGCATCCGAAACGCTAACATAAAAGTCCAAATCGTCGATCTCCAATGGTGTTGCCTTGAACACCCGGTAAACCTCTTCGAGTTTTTTCAGCCTTACGCATTTCCATGATATTGTTTCATTTAAAACCTGATCATCCATAATTTCCATGCAAATATAAGGCACAAAAACCACAAAACTCGGAAATTGATCACGAAAGGCAATTCGGATGCAGGCTTCTTTAGAAGTT
>SKPS01000020.1 GCA_007119395.1 Lentimicrobiaceae bacterium | reverse complement strand
TACATGGCGGCTTTAAAGCAGCGACAGTGTATTCTCGGAGCCATGACATACCCTGATTACCTGGACATTCAGGAGGTCTCAGACGAAGTATCTGAGGAGATTCAGGAGCACAGAAGAAACCGCAGGATTGATTTTCAGGCTTACCGGGCTCTTATTGAGCGCTGTTACAATGCCTATCGTAGTGGAGATATTGGGCTGTTCGACACATTGTATCGTCAGCTGATAGATTTTCCGGACTATTTTGTCAGGGTTCAGGAGCCGTTGCGTGATCAACTGTTTGACGGTTTTGTTGTAGGCATGGAGCAGGGCAGTATAATGGCAATTTTTGATGCCACATTAATAGGAGGTCGCAACGGCTTACTTGAGCAACTACGCAAAGAGGGTTATGTAGTAACGCCATTGCCTCATGAAATACTAACGAAGCCAAACAGGAGGAAGGAGCGGTTAGAGCGGAAGACGGTTCGTATACGTTACTCGCCGTATACCTCTTCGGATGGATTTTGGACGATGAACTTACCGGTACATGTTCACGGAAGTTTCACGGAGCGAGGAAGCAGTTCCTGGGGTGTAGACTATTTAAATGATGTGGTGTACAGTGTAAGCAGGCATTCGACCAATGCACAGATCAACAGTCGCACACCGGAGGATCTGTACCTTCGAATGGATTCGATGGCATTCGAGAATATTCCCGGCAAAATCATCCGGCGACGTTCTGTCAACATTGGCGGCTATCCGGGTATGGAGATCCTCAACAGAACAACGCGTGGTCATCTGGAGCAGTCGAGAATAGTGATTACTCCGTTGGAGGTTATTGCCTTCCGGGTGAGTGGTCCGGCCCGATCTATCAGGCGAAAGAATGCAGCAAGAACGCTTTTGCGTTCAGCAACCATTCATCATCCGCCACAACAATGGGATACTGTTACAACAGGGCATGGCGAGTTTTCACTCCTCCTCCCCTCCTACCACACAGTAGATTCAATTCAAAATATGGTGTTCACCAGTCCGGAGCTGACGTATGAAGCCTGGGATCCTGAAACATCATCCTATTTCCTTTTCAGAAGAAACCTGCATCATGACCTGCTTTACCTTGAACAAGACACAGTGGATCTGCTGTTTATGACAGAGCATATTGCTGAACATCTTGAATATGATCCTGTGATTGAGGGCCAAGGTGAGCACGACGGATATCCATCGATCAGTTTTACACTAAAACCCAAACACGATCACAATGATACGTTGTTCGGTATGCTAGTACTTCGTGGTGCTGCACACTACCTGTTACTTGCTCAGGTTGAAGAGAGGGCAATGGCGGATCGTTTTTTTAACGGATTTCAGATATTGCCTTTTACCTATCACACCACAAGTGAGCTAAAAACCGATACGGTAATGCTTTTCTCGGTGATGTCACCGGTTGAAAGTCAAGACCCGAAGGAAGAGGACAGGGGGTTGGCCTATCTGTTCGGTCTGATTGATGACAGCGATGTGGAAGATATATCGTACCTTGCAGACAATGCGGAATTATCGTGGTTTTACGATCAAGGCGGGGAGTATATTCACCTGAACCGTGAGAAAGTGCACGATTATCAGGGGTACAGCAGTTTTGCCCACTTATGGTACACCCTGCTTGCCGAGCCATTCGGCCATGACTCAACATTCACCATACACAAGTTTGAACAAGACAGCACTGCGTTGTTTCCGTGGATGGATGTTACATTACGGGCTCCGGGTACCATCAGACAGATCAGGCAGAGACATTTACTGCACCATGGTCTGATATACACTTTGTCGACCATGTATGATACGTTGAACGGTGAGATGTCATTTACCAGTGAGTTTTTTGATACGTTCACACCCCTTGAAGACACGTTGGCTGGGCGTTCGGTTTTTGAAGACAAGGGGCTCTACTTCATGCGGAATTTCTTATCGGAAGATACTACCCTTGTAAGGCAGGCCATTGCATCCATTGAAGTTGTTTGTTTTGATGCACACCATTTAGATTCGTTGCGATACATTTTGGAGCGGGTTGATTTGATGCGCAGGAATACAGCAACGGCTATCCGGTTAATAGAGATTTATGGTTTGTTGAGGGGTGATGGAGGATCAGCCGATGATTTATTGAAGCTGTATGATCTTTACGCGGGGCAGCCGGCATTACAGGTAGCTGTTTTCAGGGCTCTTAGCGGGAGTGACAGCAGGGAAAACGGCCAAATGATACTTGAGATCATGTCAAGAGAGCTTCCTTTGCCCCGTACCATTTCGGAGATCACACGCATGATTACACCATTGCAGCATGCACCCATTACAGCGAGCACATTATACCCTGCCGTTCTCGATTACATCAGATATCCTGAATACTCCCGTTTGGTGATTGAGGTGTTATCATCACTTCTGTCAGAATCTGAGATCAGCAAAGCCCGCTTGGTGGGTAATGAGCGACAGATATTTGCTGAGCTGGATGAGCGGATGAGGCGACAGCGAATGGTTGACCAGGTGGACATGGCTGATGATTCACCGCCTGATATCATATACCGAAGTCGTCATCAGGGGAGCAGATCAACCTCAGAGGCATCTATTTCTGAGGCCACTGCGAGCAAACTGGCTGAATTAACAGGGCACAATCCATTGCGGGAGTGTGATGAACAGACAGGGGTAGCCGGGTTGGCGGCAACGGTTGGTGACCGGGTTTTTCAATCAGACATTGTTCACCTGATCAATATACTGATCCACCTTGACTCAGTCCAATTGGCCCAGACAGATGTTTTCGACAGGGTATTAACCGGCCGTAACAAGAACAACGCTTTGGCATTGTCATTAAATCTGTTGGATCGTGGTGCCATTGTACACGACTCTCTCTGGGTCGGTTTTGCTTCAGAACCGAGAATGAGAGTTGACATTTACAGTGAACTGCTGGAGCGGGAGCGTATAGATTTGTTTGACACCACATACCTTAATCCGGTGGCATTTGCAGAGAGCTTTCTGCACAACCACACCCGTATGATGGCAGAGGACAGTCTCACTTTCCTGGAAAAGCGGATCGTAACCACACCCTACGTGTCGGGTTATATCTGTTTCTTCAAGTATTTATCGGGGCGTGGAGTATCCAGGTCATGGCAGTTGGCTGCTTCGGGTATTGTCCCGGCAGAATCTGGAGCCATCATGCCTGTTGAACCCGTAGTGGTTATTCCCAGACTGGACAGAATATATGACGATGACGACGTTACCGAGCTCATCGACAAACATTTCAGCAGGTTCAGGTCATTGCACAGAAAGCGTATGTGATCACTCATCTGCAGTTTATGGAATGGGAGATCTTTTCGAAACAATCAATACCGCAAAGCAAAAGCAACAATTATATGTCAACACATTCAATAGCAGCAACAGTTCAATCACATCAGGGGCTTCGTTCCCAGGTTGCGCAAGCCACCGGTTCATTGGGCTATTCCGTGAGCGGCATGGTTTCCTGTCTGGTTTTGGTGATTTGGCTGATCGGGTTGCCCCCTATGGGTGCCACGCAGGCCATATCAGGTACTGCAACATTATCGGAGGTTGGGGACACCTCTCATGATGTACCGTCAGATACAGGATTGCTCTATCCTTCGTTAATGTGGGAGATTACTGGTCCCGGGTTGAAAAAGCCCTCATACCTTTACGGTTCAATGCATGTGAGTCGGCGGGTGGCATTTCATCTGGGTGACACATTTTTTATGGCATTACGCAATGTGGATGTGGTTGCGCTGGAGCTGAATCCGGCTGAATGGATGGCTTTTTACACCTATTCAGATTATTACCGCCGGCAATTGATTAGTCATACAAACCATTTAAACAGAGCCAGGTATCGTCAGTTTTACCGTGATTTGTTTTTTCCTGATCTACCCCAGATGCAGACCTTCAGCCGATTGTTATCGAAGCAGCACAATGTGATGAATCATTTATTGTATCGAAAGGGGGATGCCACGGCTGATTTTGAAGAGATGACCTATTTAGACCTGTTCATATACCAGGCGGGTGTGAAGTTGGGTAAGCCGGTGATTGGCATGGAGGACTTTGAGGAGTCGCGGCGAATGGTTGAGCTGGCTGAGACACCACCGCCCATTCGTGAGTCAAGCCGTAGGGCGACCAGAGAGTCATCGGCTGCCATGTACCGTTTGGGTGAAACGATCGAGGAGGCATACCGCAACGGCAACCTCGATTTGCTGGACTCACTGATTCGTTTATCTCAGCCATGGGACCACTATTACACCTGGATGTTGGTCAAGCGAAACGAGGTGATGGTAGAAGCGATTGATTCTGTGATTCGTTCCGGCAGTTCAATATTTGCTGCTGCCGGTGCAGCTCACTTACCTGGCGACAGCGGCATGATTGAGATGTTGCGTGACAAAGGGTATACTTTACGGCCGGTTACGCGCCATATCAACCGTTCACAGCACCGGGCAAAGGAGCGCATAGACAACCGTTATGTACGGATGCCGCTCAAGCGATGGCATGCACCAGATGGAGATTTCTCTGTCAGGGT
>SKPS01000272.1 GCA_007119395.1 Lentimicrobiaceae bacterium | reverse complement strand
GCTGAAAAACGCTGAAATCTCGCTGAAATCCGCTGAAATCAACAGCTCACATACGTTGCATACAGTGATGCGGATTCCTCTTTCTCCATGGTGATGAAAATAATCGGAGCAAAAATGTCCGTTTTTCGGGTTTTTCTGGTAAAAGAGTTCTTTCCGCGTCTTTCAGCGTAATGTCAGCGCATATCAGTGGGAAACAAAAACTCATCCATGTGAAGGCATGTCGTACCATACCCGGCAGCGTCAGATCATCACAATATGTTAATTCCGGCAAACATCGTAATATTGCAAATCAAAACCCTGTTAACCCAATCGGAAGCGCTATGGTAAACGGAAAAAAGGTAGTGGTGGTGATGCCGGCTTACAATGCGGGGAAAACGTTGAAAACAACGTATGAAGAGATCCCTTTTGACATTGTTGACGAAGTGGTGCTGGTGGATGATGCCAGCAGAGACAAAACAGTTGAGATAGCACGTGCATTGGGCGTAAAACACATCATCACCCATACCCGGAACAGAGGTTACGGTGGCAACCAGAAAAGCTGTTATCAGAAAGCCTTGGCACTTGGTGCCGACATTGTAATCATGGTGCATCCGGATTACCAATACACCCCGAAGCTGATCCCTGCCATGTCGCATCTGCTGGCCAGCGGCCTCTACGACGTGGTCTTCGCATCCCGCATCCTGGGCAATGGAGCCCTGAAAGGGGGAATGCCTCTGTATAAGTACCTGGCCAACAGAATCCTCACCTTCATACAAAACCTGTTGCTCTGGCAAAAACTGTCGGAATACCACACAGGATACCGCGCCTTTACAGCCAACGTGCTCAAAACAATTGACCTCGAACACAACTCCGACGACTTTGTCTTCGACAACCAGATGATTGCTCAGATCTTCAACGCAGGATTCAAGATCGGAGAAGTATCCTGTCCGACCCGCTATTTCGCAGATGGATCTTCCATCAGCTTTCAGCGTAGCATAACCTACGGACTCGGTGTGTTGGCCACCTCTTTGAGGTACCTGCTACACAAATGGAGCCTTAGAAAAGACCCTCTCTTCAACACCAACACCCAAACAAAAACCGACAGCACACACCCATAGGAGGGAACACACAGGGTGCCCGGGGCAACATGTGAGAAGTTATTAACAATAGACCCCATCAGAAGTAAAACAACTATTTTTATCCGCTGGAATATCACCCGAAAAAATAGTTCGTCATATGTCTCTATTTGTTCATCTTCACGTACACACACAGTTTTCATTACTTGATGGCGCTTCACAGATCAAGGCGTTAATCGGCAAAGCCAAGGCAATGGGCATGCCTGCACTGGCCATCACTGACCATGGAAACATGTTTGGTGTAATGCAGTTTATTACTGAAGCAGAGAAGCAGGGTATTAAGCCCATCATCGGGTGTGAAGTTTACGTAGCGGAGGGGAGTCGTTTCCTGAAGCGTGATAAAAACGACCGCAGTGGTCATCACCTGATCCTTCTTGCCAAAAACAAAACAGGGTATCACAACCTTTCAAAGCTGGTATCCAAAGGGTATCTTGAAGGCTTTTATTACACGCCGCGTATCGACAAAGAGCTACTGAGAGATCATGCTGAAGGGTTGATTGCACTTTCGGCCTGCCTGGGTGGTGAATTGCCACAGGCGATCATGCGATCGGGGTACCAGGCCGGGGCATCGGTGGTCCAGGAGTTTAAAGAGATGTTTGGCGACGACTACTACCTGGAGTTACAAAACCATCACCTGCCTGAACAGGGCGATGTGAACCCGATGATTATGGCGCTCTCCAAAGAGTTTGACGTGCCTCTTGTGGCAACCAACGATGTGCATTACATCAACAAAGAGGATTTCGATGCACACCATATCTTAATCTGTCTGAATACAGGTCGGGAGGTTGATGACAAAGACAGCATGCATTATTCGGGAGAAGAGTACCTGAAGAGTGCCGCCGAGATGGAGGCGCTGTTTCCTGAAACACCTGAAGCCATTGCCCGTACTGTGGAGATTGCTGAAAAAGTTGAGCCTTTCTCTTTAAAACGTGATGTGATTGTTCCGGTTTTTCCTATGCCTGAAGGATTTACCGATGCAGACGATTACCTTCGCCACCTCACTTACTCCGGTGCAGAAAGCAGGTATGAAGAGGTGACAGATGAAGTGAAGCAGCGACTTGATTACGAGCTGGGGGTGATTAAACGGATGGGTTATGCCGGCTATTTTTTAATTGTTCAGGACTTTATCGCGGAGGCACGGCGCCGTGAAATACTGGTAGGCCCGGGAAGAGGCTCCGCTGCAGGATCGGCAGTAGCCTACTGTATCGGCATTACCAACGTGGAACCGTTGAGGTATAAACTTCTTTTCGAGCGTTTTCTGAACCCGGAAAGGATGTCGATGCCCGATATTGATGTTGACTTTGACGATTATGGCCGGGATGAAGTGATCGATTATGTAACGGAGAAATACGGCTCCGGAAAAGTGGCCCAGATTGTCACCTATGGCACCATGGCCACCAAGTCGGCCATCAGAGATGTGGCCAGGGTGCTCAAGCTACCCCTCAACGAAGCCGACCGGTTGGCTAAGCTGGTGCCCGATGGACAAGGTGTTGACTTTGAAACAGCTCTCAAGAGCTCTCACGACCTAAAAAAAGAGCTGACCCATGGTGAAGAACTGGTGCAAAAAACCCTCCGTTTTGCCAAAACCCTTGAAGGGTCAGTCAGACAAACCGGTACCCATGCCTGCGGAGTTATCATCGGCCCTGATGACCTCATTGAGCATGTACCTCTCTGCACACAGAAAGATACAGACACCATCGTTACTCAATACGACGGGAAATACATCGAAAGTGTGGGAATGCTCAAAATGGATTTCCTGGGACTGAAAACTTTGTCGATCATCAAAGACACCCTCGCCGACATCAAGGAGCAGCATGGTGTGACCATTGACATTGACGAGGTATCATTGGACGATCCGCTGACGTATGAGCTTTTTCAAAAAGGGGATACCATCGGCGTGTTCCAGTTTGAGTCGGAAGGGATGCAGATGTACCTGAAAGAGCTAAAACCGACCAATATTGAAGACCTCATTGCCATGAATGCGTTGTACCGGCCGGGACCAATGGATTTTATTCCACTGTATATCGACCGGAAACATGGCCGAAAGCCGGTAGAGTTCCCACATGAAATGTTGGAAGAGATTCTTGGATACACCTATGGTATTATGGTATACCAGGAGCAGATTATGCAGGCTGCACAAATCATGGGGGGGTTCTCGTTAGGCAATGCGGATCTTTTGCGCAAAGCAATGGGCAAGAAAGACATGAAGACGATGCTTGAGCAAAAGGCTCTCTTTATCAAAGGGGCTGAGGCGAAAGGGGTAGCGGCTTCAAAAGCGGGTGAGGTGTTTGAAACCATGCAGAAATTTGCTGAATATGGATTTAACCGCTCCCATTCAGCAGCCTACTCCATGCTGGCATTTCAAACAGGGTACCTGAAGGCACACTATCCGGCTGAATACATGGCAGCCGTACTAACGCACAACCTCAGTGAAATCAAAAAGATCACCTTCCTGATTGATGCCTGTCACAAGAAAGGGATCAAAGTGCTGGGTCCTGATATCAACCAGAGCGGAATACGCTTTACGACCAATGAACAGGGTGAAATCCTTTTCGGACTGGGTGCCATCAAAGGGGTGGGGGAGATTGCCGCAGAGGCCATCCTGAAAGAGCGTAACAGCATTGGCCCATTCAAAAATATCTTCGACTTTGTGAAGCGGGTGCCCCTTAAAATGGTGAACAAAAGATGCATCGAGTCGATGGCGCAGGCAGGATCCTTTGACCATTTCCCTGAAACACACAGGGCGCAATTCTTTCATGCCGATGGCCCTGAAGGGCAAACCTTTATCGAAAAGCTGATCCGGTTCGGAGCGCAGGCGCAGCTACAAAAAGAGAGCGCCCAACAATCACTCTTCGGTGACATCCCCGAAATAGCCATACCCGATCCCGATATGCCACAATGTGAACCGTGGGCTCCAACGGTATGCCTCAATTACGAAAAAGAGGTGATCGGCTTCTATATCTCAGGCCATCCATTGGATCAGTTCCGCCCCGAACTGTCAACCATGTGCCGCAACAATATTGAAGAGCTGAGAAACACCCCACAATCGTTCATCAAACGAGATTTTACCATCGGAGTGATCGTAAACCAAGCACAACATAAATTCACCAAAACCGGCAGACCCTTCGGGTCAATCAATGTAGAAGACTTCTCCGGAACCATGCAAATCCCCCTGTTCTCTGAAACATACCTGAAGTTCAAACACCTCCTGGTGCAAGGTGAATTCCTGTTTATCAAAGGAGACTTCTTCAGAAGAAACCAGGAGACAGAAGAACTCGCCATCAGAATCAAAGAGGTAAAGCTGCTGGCAGATATCCTGGATCAAACCGTTAAGGTGATCTCCCTTACCGTGCATGCAGGCAAACTATCTGTTGATGGAGAATTGGCCGATCGCCTTATCAGGATGATCAGGTCATGCCCCG
>SKPS01000056.1 GCA_007119395.1 Lentimicrobiaceae bacterium | reverse complement strand
CTTCGAGAGAGGAGCTTACCAGTTTTGATAATAAATGGGTAAAGGGCTTGATGTCATGATGTGTGCTTGCCTGCTCAAAGGATTCCATATACGTGTCTCTCTCCTGAACTGGGATCACTGTCCAGGGATACCCTCCGGAAGACAACATCACATTCATCAGAAACCTTCCTAAACGTCCATTGCCATCCATATAGGGGTGGATGAACACGAAGAAAAAGTGTCCCAGTACAGCTCTCACTCCAGGGTGTTTCTCCTCTGTCAGCAAATCAAACAACAAAGGCATGGCCTCCCTGACACCCTGCACGGACAAAGGAGTATGCCTCGACTGGCTGATGTACACCTGATGGGTCCTGTATCCTGCCAAATCGGAAGGCTTAAGCAGACCCACCGAAACTGCAGGCGCAAAAAGCTCGGTGTACCATAACCTGTGATCAGTTTTTGCAACCTCCCCTGGATTTTGACCCGTCAACACTTTTTGCACGCTCCCTTTCACAGCATGAAATGACTGCCAGTAGCCCCGTGCTGCCAGTGCGTCCCTATGCTTTTTATCATCTTTGTTGCTCAAAATATTCCAGGCACCGGTCCTCACACGCTCAATGAGTTCCGGTGTAACCGAATACCTCTCAATCGACAACGAATGGTATGCATCTGTGGTGTATAGCTGCTCCATCTGCTCAACGTATTTACCCATGACTTCCGGTGGGCCGGGAGGTGCCGGAAAGCCATTAATCACATCTGCTCTCATTGAATGCCACATCAATCTGATCCGGTTTGCGTAAGGAGAAGGTTCACGGAATGACAGCGGGAGGTTCGTGGTTGCTCCTACGGTATCTTGCACCCTGACATCATAACCGGCAGCCTTCATGGTGTTCACGATCCCATCAGCCATGTCGTTGTTGCCCAGGTTCCGGTATGCTCCGGCAAGCCTCCCGGCGATCACCGAATGCCCGCCGTCAAGCAACACATGGAGCAGGTCAGAAGCATCCTGTATCATCAAAAGTGCCGTGCGTGCATCTAAGGGTTGGTCGGCAAAAAACGAAGGTGAACAATGAACCAGGGCGTAAGGGAGACTGACCACCCGTAGCCCATTCCACCACGCTAACACCCCCTCTGCAGGCAGCGAAGAGCGAAGTGCAAACAATGAGGTTCCAAACAGCAGAGATGTGGGCAGATTGTTACCCGTTGTACTTTTGATGATCAGTTGTGTAGGAATTGTCAGATTTCCAATATGAAGCAACAAAGATTGTTCTGGTGATAAACAATAGTCTTCGCCATACCGATCTTCAAGGTACCTTGCGCAAAACCTCCAGTAGGAGAGATACCATGAGGTGCTGTCTCCTTGAAGTTCACTTGGAGGAACAGGTATGTACCATCCTTTGAGAACTTCACGAAGAAAGCCGTTTCTGATCAATCGCTCCCGGTGCACGCGCGAAAGATCACCAGACTTGATACCAATATACCCCTTCGCTTGAAGTTCTTTAAGTTTTTCCAGTGATTCTGCCAGTTTTTCGACTTGCTTTGCCATACTATTCAGCTTTACCAAACTGATCTGTTTTTATCTTGTGCTAATCCTATTCATTAATGCTTTGTCAAACCCATTGATTGATGTCGTACGGATTTTATTGTTTTGTGCAAAAATAAGTCATTATTGCTTGATGTCCAATCAAAATCGTCAGAAACATCATCAATGATCAAAGCCATTGAAAAAGACAACCTGGTTCAGACAGGGTCAGTGAACTCTCTGCATCAACACTGCGAACATTGTTTCCGGGAAACATACATCCGTGCATCAGTGGCTTTAAAAAAGTTTAGATCGTTTAGTGTGTTTAGCAAGTTTAGATTAACGTTGGCAACGAGCCACCCCTAAACTCCCTACTATATAACGAATCGCATTATGTTTGTAATGAGATATTTATGCAATGCGATATGGGACTTATTTTGATGATCAATGTGCTGTTGGATTTGTACATCTGATTTGATGTTCGTGTAAGTTCTTACTTTTTTTTTGGTTCCCGCAGATAGGCGCAAAAACTACGCTGAAATGCGCTGAACAAGGTTCTTTCAGCGTCTTTCAGCGTAATTTCCGTGCATTTCCGCGGGAAAATAAAAGCTCAGATCCATGGTGTCAAAATGCAAGACGGTAATCCGGTTTGCATTCTTGCCATATCTAACTGTACCACTGAGTATAAGTTATTCATTTTGATGTTGGGTGGCCACACCCTGGGGGACTAAACTCTCTCAACTCTCTCAACATCCTCAACTCTCTCAACATCCTCCGCAGATCAAAATGAAAATCACTACTTTTGCACTCCATTTTTAACACATTCAATGAAGCACATCAGAAACTTCTGCATCATTGCTCATATTGACCACGGCAAGAGCACTTTGGCCGACCGGATGTTGATGTATACCGACACCATATCGGAGCGTGATTTTAAGGATCAGGTTCTTGACAGCATGGATCTGGAGCGGGAACGGGGCATCACCATTAAGAGTCACGCCATACAGATGGACTACGAGCACGAGGGGGAACATTTCAGTTTAAACCTGATTGACACACCGGGGCATGTTGACTTCTCATACGAGGTCTCACGCTCCATTGCTGCCTGCGAAGGGGCTTTGCTGGTGGTGGATGCCACCCAGGGGATCCAGGCTCAGACCATCTCCAACCTCTACCAGGCCATCGACAACGACCTGGAGATCATCCCCATTCTAAACAAGATGGACCTGCCCAACGCGATGCCCGAAGAGGTGGCTGAACAGATCGTGGATCTGCTTGGGTGCGATCCTGATGATATCATCGAAGCAAGCGGAAAGACCGGCTACGGTGTTGACAAAATCTTCGATGCCATCATCGAAAAGATCCCCCCGCCGAAAGGAGACCCTGATGCACCACTGCAGGCGCTGGTATTTGATTCAGTCTTTAACTCATACCGTGGCGTGATTGCCTACTTCCGGATCATGAACGGAACCATCAGGCACATGGATCATGTGAAATTTTTCTCTACCGGCTCTGAATACCACGCCGATGAGATCGGTGTGCTGCAGCTCAAGATGATTCCCCGCAAGGTGATGTCGGCCGGCGATGTAGGTTACATCATTTCAGGCATCAAGACCTCCAAAGAGGTGATGGTGGGTGACACCATCACCCGGGTATCGGAACCTTGCGACAAGGCCATTGAAGGCTTCCAACTTGTGAAGCCCATGGTATTTGCCGGGATTTACCCTGTGGATGCCGACGACTACGAAGACCTGCGCAACGCCATGGAGAAGCTGCAACTCAACGATGCCTCGTTGTCGTTTCAACCGGAGTCATCAGCAGCGTTAGGCTTTGGATTCCGTTGCGGCTTCCTGGGATTGCTCCACATGGAGATTATCCAGGAGCGCCTCGACCGGGAGTTCGACATGGATGTGATCACCACCGTGCCCAACGTATCATATAATATCTACAGCAACAAAAACGAGCTACTGGAGGTGTACAACCCCTCTGATCTTCCCACAACCAACCTGATCGACAGGATCGAAGAGCCCTACATCAGAGCACAGGTGATCACCAAAGCGGAATATACCGGATCGATCATGAACCTGTGCATCGACAAAAGGGGCACCTTAAAAAACCAGGTGTATCTCACCAGCGACAGGGTGGAGCTCACTTTTGACATGCCGTTGGCAGAGATCGTATTCGACTTTTACGACAAGCTGAAAAGTATTTCCAAGGGGTATGCTTCGTTCGACTACCACCAAACCGACTACCGACCGGCGAAGCTGGTGCGGCTAGATGTGCTGTTGAACGGTGAAATGGTGGATGCGCTCTCTACCCTGATACACCAGAGCAATGCGTACGCTTTTGGCCGCCGCATGTGCGAAAAGTTGCGCGAGCTGATCCCCAGGCAGCAGTTTGATGTTGCCATTCAGGCGGCCATCGGGTCGAAGATCATTGCACGTGAAACGGTGAAGGCTTTGCGCAAAGATGTAACAGCCAAATGTTATGGTGGTGACATCACACGTAAGCGCAAGCTGCTCGAAAAACAGAAAAAAGGTAAAAAGCGAATGCGTCAGGTGGGCAACGTAGAGGTGCCGCAACAAGCATTCCTTGCGGTGTTAAAACTCGATTGACGGGCAAGCCCTGCCATCCCCATATCATCCCCGGCTATGATCACACACCACTATCCCCAACTGCTGAGACCCTTTCAACGTAGTGTTGTTACGATGGGTTCATTTGATGGTGTACACAGAGGTCACCGACTGATACTCAACAGTGTGGTCGAGCAAGCGGCAGCACTAAAAGCAGAAGCTGTGCTGGTGACCTTTGATGCACATCCCCGCAAGGTGTTGGGCAAAGAGATGGGTGGCAACGGTTTGCTGACCACACCTGAAGAGCGGGCTCAGATCTTCTCAGAGGCAGGCATCGACCACCTGGTCTGCATCACCTTCAACGAAGAGATCGCCGCCATTGAAGCTGAAACCTTCGTGAAAGAGGTGTTTGTTGATATGCTGAAAGCTGTGCATATTGTCACCGGTTATGGCCATCGTTTTGGGAAAGGGGGGCGTGGTGACCACCGGATGCTGGAGGAGCTGGCATCGACACACGGCTTTACTACACACATGATTCCAATGCAGCAGATGGAAGACCTGATGATCTCTTCCACCAGAATCAGGAGTTTTCTGGCACAGGGGCAGGTGGCAGAGGCAGCCAGGTATCTCGGCTACACCTATTCGCTGTCAGGCCATGTAGTGCATGGGAACAAGCTGGGGCAGAAAATCGGGTTCCCAACGGCAAACATCCGTCCCGGAAACCCTCAAAAACTGATTCCGGCTGATGGCGTGTACGCTGTCAAAGCAAGAATGGATGAAATCTGGCATCACGGCATGTGCAACATTGGTGTACGCCCTACCATCGAATCCAACGAAAAAACGATCGAAGCCCACCTGTTCGGCGTCAACATCAACCTTTACAACAAACCCATCACCATCTCCTTTGAAGAGAGGTTACGTGATGAGAAGAAATTCGATTCCATCGATGCATTGCGCGAACAACTGCATCTTGACAAGCAGCACGCCATGTCGGTGCTGGCAAAACGGTAGCGCAACCAAAGGAACAAAATAACTTTCACCCTCATTCTTTCACGAAATTTTGTACTTTCGCTCCAACAAAAGCGAGCCAGAATTGTCTTATACTCTGAAATGAAAAGAGATCAGTTATGAACCAGGAGAAGAGAGGGCGTGTTTCCCAGATCATCGGACCTGTTGTTGACGTAGTTTTCGACAGCAAGGAGGATCTGCCCAGGCTGTACGATGCGTTGCGTGTTACCGGTGACAACGGTGATGTTGTGATATTGGAATGCCAACAGGATATCGGAGAGAACACCATACGCACCATTGCCATGGATTCCACCGACGGCTTACGTCGGGGGTTGGAAGTGGTATCTACCGGAGAGGGGATCAGCATGCCCGTGGGTGACCATATTCGCGGCCGTCTGTTCAATGTAATCGGTGAGCCGATCGACGGAATCGGTCCGGTAAGCCGTGAAAACAGCTACCCCATACACCGTGACCCGCCCATCTTCGAGAACCTTTCAGCAGCCAATGAAGTCCTCTTCACCGGCATCAAGGTGATTGACCTGATTGAGCCGTATGCCAAAGGGGGCAAGATTGGCTTGTTTGGTGGCGCCGGTGTTGGCAAGACAGTAATTATCATGGAGTTGATAAACAACATTGCCAAACAGTATGCCGGCTTATCGGTTTTTGCAGGTGTGGGCGAACGCACCCGTGAAGGGAACGACCTGTTGCGTGAGATGATTGAGTCGGGCGTTATCCGTTACGGCGATGAGTTTTTAAAAGACATGGAGGCCGGCAGCTGGGATTTGTCGAAGGTTGACATGGAGGAGCTTGCCAAGTCGCAGGCCACGTTGGTATTTGGCCAGATGAATGAGCCTCCCGGGGCGCGTGCACGGGTTGCACTTTCGGGCCTATCGGTGGCTGAATATTTCCGTGATGGAGATGAAGCTTCCGGGGGGAGAGACATCCTGTTTTTTATCGACAACATATTCCGTTTTACGCAGGCAGGTTCCGAAGTGTCGGCATTGTTGGGGAGGATGCCTTCAGCCGTAGGCTACCAGCCCACCCTGGCTACTGAAATGGGGATTATGCAAGAGCGGATCACCTCTACCAAAAGGGGCTCTATCACCTCTGTGCAGGCTGTATATGTGCCTGCTGATGACCTCACCGATCCGGCACCGGCAACTACGTTTGCTCACCTTGACGCCACGACCGTGCTCAGCAGAAAAATCGCCTCCCTGGGTATTTATCCCGCAGTGGATCCGCTCGACTCAACATCCCGGATCCTGATGCCCGAAATTGTTGGTGCAGAACACTACAATACAGCACAAAAGGTTAAACATATACTACAACGGTACACAGAGCTGCAGGATATCATCGCCATTTTGGGAATGGACGAACTTTCAGAAGAGGACAAGCAGGTTGTTGGAAGGGCACGGAGGGTGCAAAGATTTCTCTCTCAACCATTCCACGTAGCAGAACAGTTCACCGGCATCAAAGGGTGTGTGGTGAATATCGAAGACACCATCAAAGGGTTCAATATGATTCTTGACGGTGAAGTGGATCAGTATCCGGAAGCAGCGTTTAACATGGTGGGCACCATTGATGAAGCGATTGATAAGGGGAAGAAGATGCTCGAAGAGAGTGCCAAGTCGTAACCGTTGTATCACAAAACCACAGCAATGCATCTGACAGTCATCACGCCCGACAAACAGCTTTTCGAAGGAGAGGTCTCACTGGTTCAGCTTCCCGGAACACAGGGGTTATTTGCTGTGCTGCCGGGCCACGACAAGCTGATCGCCACTCTGGAGGCAGGTGAAATCCGTGTGGTTCAGCAAGACACGAAGCCTGAAACCGAGATGATGATTCCGATCAAAGGGGGTGTGGTTGAAGTGAACCAGGACAAGCTACTGGTGCTGGCCGACTGATCAAAAGCCATTTTTAAACAGCATATAGAGAGCTGTGATAACAATCACCGTATAGAGCACTCCTTTTAGAAACGGAGATCCCTTTTTAACGGCCATACCCACCGAAATAAGCGTACCCGCTACACTGCCTGCACCCAGCAATATCCCGTAAAACCAATTCACCTGCCCATTCAGGATGAAAACGGGGATCACGGCGATGGTAAAGATCAGGGTGATCAGCACTTTCACGGCATTGGCACGAAGCAGATCCATGTTGTCGAGCAAAGAGAGTCCTGCCAGGATAAAAATCCCAACGCCTGCCTGGATAAAACCGCCGTACATCCCTATAAAAAAGAAGACCACCACCAGCACGATGGTTTTGCCTTTGAAAGCAACCCGCATACCTGTCAACCGCTTTTGCGGGTTGATCACCATCATAATCAGCATGGCCAGCATGACCAGGGCGATAACACGCTGCATGGCTGATGGGTCAAGATCGGCTGCGATCATGGCTCCGGGGATACTTCCCACCACCGCGGGAACGATGTACCGGAGATCCGTTCGGTAATGAAACTGCTTCCGCCTTTGGAATGCCACCACACCCGTTACACCTTGCATAAAGATGGCAATCCGGTTGGTGCCATTGGCCGTCAAGGGGTCCAACCCAAGCCAGATCAGCAAAGGGAGCGTAAGCAATGACCCGCTGCCGGCCAGCGTGTTGATAAAGCCAACCAGAACACCGGTTGCAAAAACCAAAACGTAATTAAGGTATTCTATCCAAGCAACGTCAGCCATCCTGCTTCTGTTTTGTGGCAAAAGTAGTGAAACCATTCTTCATGCTGTTGTGTTAAACTTTGTTTAGATAGATTCATTAGCTTTGACATCAAAAAAAAGAATGAGGATCTCATGGATCATCATCAACAAAAACAATCATGCCTGTATTTGAACTCACTGATCAGCTTATCTTTCCGCACCCTGCTTACGCAGCCCCTTCCGGATTGCTTGCGGTGGGTGGTGACCTCTCAACCCAAAGACTGATACTGGCCTACAGCAACGGAATATTCCCCTGGTTTTCGGAGGATGACCCCATCATGTGGTGGTCGCCCAACCCCAGGATGGTGCTCTTTCCTCATGAGTTTAAAACATCAAAAAGCCTTCGGAAGACTCTGCGATCCAACACCTTTGAAGTTCGGATGAACACATGCTTCCCTGAAGTGATCAAAGCCTGTTCTGAAGCACCACGGAAGTCGGACACAGGTGAGACGTGGATTTCACCCGATATGCAACACGCTTACATCCGGTTGCACCGGATGGGGTATGCCCACTCTTTTGAAACTTTTCACAGCAACAGGTTGGTGGGCGGTCTGTACGGTGTACGAATCGGTAGCGCTTTTTTCGGCGAGTCGATGTTCCATTATGAGACCGACGCTTCAAAGGTTGCCTTGAGTGCGCTGACACAGTGGTGTGTAGCCCAAGAGATCAGGGTGATTGATGCGCAACAGAGCACACCCCATCTGGCAAGTCTGGGTGCCAGGGAGATCCCACGATCGGAGTTTCTCTCTCTTATTCGGTCGGAGAAGGATCTTCCATCAGGTTAAAATGTTGGTCTCTCCTCACGGGGAGGAAACCGGCCATCCGTATTGCCTGCTGAATCCCATCTTTGTCCATTGAATGTTTAGCTCCTGCGGAAGAGACCACATGCTCCTCTATCATCACAGAGCCAAAGTCGTTGCCGCCACCATGCAAACAGATTTGTGCAGTGGGCACCCCTACGGTGAGCCATGAGGGTTGCAGATTGGCTATATTGTTCAGCATCAGCCTCGCCACAGCAAAGAAACGAATGTATTCCAGCGCGGTGACACTGTTTACCACGCCATGCCTTTTCGCCAGTGCAGTATGGGTATCCTGGAATGTCCAGGGGATAAAAGAGATAAACCCCACGGCGTCATCGGGTTTCTGCTCCTGCAGTTCACGCAGCAACACCAGATGTTGCAGTCTTTCTTCCAAGGTTTCCAAATGGCCGAACATCATCGTAGAGGAGGTGACCACTCTTTTTTGGTGGGCATGGTACATCACCTGCAGCCATTCATGGGTATTGCATTTCCCCGGGGAGAGCATTTGTCGTACGCGGTCGCTCAGGATTTCAGCCCCGGCACCCGGCAAGGAGTCGAGACCGGCATCGATCAAATGATCGAGTACCTCTTCAACGGCAATCCCTTCCAAATTAGCCAGGTGCACTACTTCGGGTGGACCCAGGGCGTGAAGGCGCAGTGCCGGGAAAGCCTCTTTGAGAGAGCGAAACAGGTCAACATAGAAAGCGAGCCCCAGGTCTGGGTGGAGGCCTCCCTGCAACAACAACTGGTTGCCCCCCATGGCAAAGAGTTCCGACACCTTCTCCCTGTAGGCGTCCATGTTGGTAACAAAAGCAGCTTCAGCACTTCGTGAACATGAGAAATTGCAAAACAGACACCCTGCATGACACACATTGCTGATGTTGACGTTTCGGTCTATGATCCAGGTCACCCGGTTGTGGGGATGCCATTTCATACGCACATGGTGGGCTGCTGCCATCAGATCCGGCAACCCGGCATGTTGCATAATCTCAATACCTTCGGATACCGACAGTGTTGCCCCGTCACAGGCACGCGTCAGCAAATCATCTTGTTGTGTCTTATTCATCTTATCTTTTCCTGTGATCTTTCAAACAGCAATTGTAAGGTAAGTTTTGTTACTTTTGCTGATCCATCACGGCAAAAATAGTCAGAACAATGAACATTCAAGTTACCATAGAAGAAAAGTTGGAGAAAGGGATCAGTTTTGCCATCTTGGCTGACGGATCCAAAGCACTAAAGTCAAGGTTGTTAACCAATGCCGAGAAACAGGATCTGGAGAAGCGGCGCAAAGCATCACCCGGTAGCAATTTTTTCCTTGTTCCCCGCACCGGCCAGTTGGTGGCGGTTGCTTTTACGGAATCCCCGGGTGACCTTGGAGGCGCGCTGGAGTCTTGCCGCAGAGCCGGCAGCAAGTTATCTGATCTGCTACAGGAGCACAAAGTGAACAAGGTGTACCTAACCGGCAACAACATTGGGTTTGATGAGGTGGTGGCATTTTCAGAGGGGTTGATACTCGCTTCATATCGTTTTCTGAAATACTACAGTGAGACGAATTACAGCAAGAAGAGGCATCCACTCAGTGACGTGATGTTAGTGCATAACAGGGCCGACCGGAAGGTGGTTGAGGAGATGGAGGTGGTGACGCGTTACACGATGATGGCACGTGACCTGGTTAACGAGCCTGCGATGGCTTTCTCTGCTGTCTCAATGGCTGAACACATCGTTAGCAAGGCATCGCGCACTTCTATCAAGTCGGAGATTCTCACCCGTGGGAGGATAGAAGCATTGAAGATGGGCGGAATTTTGGCGGTGAATCGTGGGAGTATTGACCCACCTGCTTTTACCATCATGGAGTACTCTCCTGCCAATGCTGTCAACAGCCGTCCGGTTGTATTGGTTGGCAAGGGGTTGATATTTGACACGGGGGGGATGAATCTGAAGACCGGCAGTTACATGGACGGCATGAAGTCTGATATGGCCGGAGCTGCTGTAATGGCTGCCACTATTATTTCTGTGGCAACCCTTGGAATTCCTCTTCACACCATTGCCTTGCTCCCCTCCACTGACAACAGGGTCAACGGAAACGCCATGGTGCCCGGCGACGTGATCACCATGCACGACGGAACCACCGTGGAGGTGAACAACACCGATGCTGAAGGCAGGCTGATTCTTGCCGATGCCCTCTCGTATGCAAAAAAATACAAACCCATGCTGGCCATTGATGCCGCAACACTCACAGGTGCCGCTGCACGTGCCATCGGACCATACGGCATCGTTGCGATGCACCAGAATGCCTCAAAACAGTTTGAAGTCCTCAAAACAGCCGGAGAAGAGACCTGCGAAAGAATCGCTGAATTCCCCATGTGGAAAGAGTATGAAGAGCTGCTTAAATCAGACATCGCAGATCTTTCTAACATAGGTGGTGCTACCGCAGGAGCCATCACGGCTGCCAAATTCCTTGCCCATTTTACAGATTACCCATTCATCCATCTCGACATCGCCGGCACCTCTTTTATGGATAAACGACACCATTACATACCCAAAGGGGGGTCAGGAACCGGCGTAAGAACACTGGTGAAGTTCCTCACCTATTTAGCGCAACGAAAAAATATCAACGAATAACATCACCTAACATATGACACGTCACACACTTAGAAAAAGCGACTCCGGAAAATCGGTCCGTGTAGGGATCACCCATGGCGACTTCAACAGCATCAGCTATGAAGTGATTCTGAAAACCCTTGCCGACAGCAGAATCAATGAATTGTGCACCCCGGTCATTTACGGCTCTTCAAAGATCGCCTCTTACCACAAAAAAACGATCAAGGTGCCCGATTATATGATCAACGTGGTGAAGCGAACCGATCAACTGCATACCCGAAAGCCCAACATCATCAACGTATTGAATGAGGAGGCCCGGATTGAGCTGGGCAAGTCCACCCCACAGGCAGGCACTTTTGCCTTTGCTGCTTTGGAGAGGGCCATTGAAGACCTCCGGGAACAGCGGATCGATGTGTTGGTCACAGGCCCTATCAACAAAAAAAACATCCAGTCGAAAGACTTTCGTTTCCCCGGCCACACTGAATACCTGGCCAACTCTTTTGATTCGAAGGAGTACCTTATGTTGATGGTATGCAACCAGTTTAAGATCGGAACGGTAACCGGTCACATCCCGTTATCGGAAGTGCCAAAGGCCATAAGCACAGGTCTTATTCTAAGCAAGCTACGCATACTCAACCAATCGTTGATCCGTGACTTTGGCATCCGCAAGCCCAAGATTGCTGTGCTTGGGTTGAATCCTCATGCAGGTGACAGCGAGTTGCTGGGAAAGGAGGAGACGGATGTGTTGATTCCTGCCATCAGGAAAGCGGAGCAGGAGGGTATTTTGGCCATTGGGCCATTTGCTTCCGACGGCTTTTTTGGCAGCGCCCAATACAATCATTATGATGCCATCCTGGCGATGTACCATGATCAGGGGCTCATCCCTTTCAAGGCGCTGGCCTTTGAAAGTGGGGTGAACTATACCGCCGGATTGCCGGTGATCAGAACCTCTCCGGCACACGGTACGGCATACGACATTGCCGGAAAAGACCTGGCCTCTGAAGAATCGTTCCGTGAAGCATTGTACCTGGCCATCGATATTTTCAACAAACGCACAGAATACGACGAGGTCAACAGCAATCCATTACAATTTGGTTTGGCTCCGGAAACCACTGTCGATGAGGACCTTCCCGACACGCCGGATGAACCGGAACATTAACAGCGCATGGGGTTCAGTTACTCTATACCTGAGGTTGCCCGGATGTGCCGGGGTGAGGTCTCTGCCGGGAACACTGCCAGCACAACCCTATCAGCGGTGGTTACTGACAGCCGCGCCCACCATATCCCTCCCGGCGCCGTGTTTTTTGCCTTACGGGGTGAACGGCACGACGGGCACAACTACATCCCTGAACTCCTTAGAAATGGCATAGAGTGTATCGTGGCTGAGACAGACCCTCCCCTTACCGGGTTGCCTCATGCCACCGGATGGATTACAACCGATGACACGCTGAAATCCCTCCAACGATGGGCCACTGAGCACCGGAAACAATTCGAGGTGCCTGTCGTCGCCATCACCGGCAGCAACGGAAAAACCATCGTAAAAGAGTGGCTGTCGCAGCTTATGGCTCCTGATAAAACAGTGTGCAAAAGCCCCCTCAGCTACAACTCCCAGGTAGGTGTACCCCTCTCTGTACTGCAACTCAGCCATTCACATCAGATCGGACTCTTTGAAGCAGGCATCTCGCAACACGGTGAGATGGAATCACTCAATACAATCATCAGCCCCACCATTGGTGTCTTTACCGGAATTGGTGCCTCCCACGACGAGAATTTTTCATCACGGGTTGAAAAAGCGCTCGAAAAATTCAACCTCTTCAAAGGGTGCCGTGATGTGGTTTGCTTTACCGATGGAGAGGCATTCTCCCTGCTGCAACAGGAAGCAAAAAAACAAGGGTTTGCACCTTTTACCATCGGGCCTGAGCCGTGGGCAAACCTCCGGGTCAACCTGCCCCATATCGACGACAGAACGGAAACAGCAACCGCCACCTTCCGGGGCAACACCTTCACCATCACATTCCCTTATACAGATTACGCTTCCAAAAGGAATGCTTTGCTCTGCCTGGCAACCATGGTGCTGTTGGGATACGATGCCGAACAATCGGCCAGGCAACTCACAACCCTGGAACAGGTTGCCATGCGCATGGAACAGGTGGAAGGGATCAACGGCACAGTGATCATCAACGACAGTTACAACAACGACCTGATTGCACTCCATATCGCCCTTGAAAACCTACAGCACAACAAAGCGCGAGAAAAAAAGTGCCTGATCCTTTCAGACATCTTCCAATCGGGCTTAAGTGACAGTGAGCTGATCAAGCAAGTGGCGGAGCTGATCAACAGATATCAGCCCGGCAAATTTATTGGCGTCGGTCCCATGATGCTTAAGCTGAGGGGGAGCATCAACACGCAGGCGTGGTTCTATGAGGAGACCCGGCATTTTTTGCGTTACCACCCATTTTCGGTATTTTCCGACGAGGTGATCCTTTTGAAAGGGGCCAGAAAGTTTCGGTTTGAACAGATCAAAGATGCGCTGGAACGGCAGAGCCACAACACCGTACTGGAGATCAATTTAGGAGCCATCATTCACAATCTCAACTATTTCAGGTCCATTGTTCCTTCCGGCACCCGTATCATGGCGATGGTAAAGGCTTCTTCATACGGCAGCGGCAACTTTGAGGTTGCCAATGTGCTTCAGTACCATCAGGTGGATTACCTGGGGGTGGCTTTTGCTGATGAAGGGGTTGAGCTGCGGAAGGCCGGTATCAGGCTCCCCATCATGGTGATGTCACCCGAAAGAGGTTCTTTCAATACCATCATAGAGCACCGCCTTGAGCCCGAGCTTTACAGCTTTATGGTGCTCAGCGACTTTGTCAGGGCGCTGGACCACCACAACACCGGCACAACGGCCCCTTTCCCGGTACATATCGAAGTCAACACAGGGATGCACCGCCTCGGTTTCGATGCTGAGGGGATCACACAGCTGATCGATCAGCTAAACAGCACACCCGCGATCAACGTGAAGTCGGTCTTCTCACACCTGGCAACCGCCGGCGATGTCTCAGATCATTCGTTTGCCAGGCAACAGATAGACCTGTTCAACAACATACGGGAACAGTTTCTCTCTACACTCAAATGTACAAAGCCCCCGATGTTTCATATCCTCAATTCAGACGGCATCATTCACTTCCCTGAGGCGTGTTATGATATGGTGCGACCGGGCATCGGGCTTTACGGCTTCGTGGCCGATGCCGGAGCCAGGATGGCACTGCGCCAAACCGGAAAGCTCAGGTCTGTGGTATCGCAACTACGAACCATCGAAGGTGGTGAAACCGTAGGGTATAACAGGTCATTCACTGCACAGAGCCGCACCACTGTAGCCACTGTAGCCATAGGCTATGCCGACGGGTTTAACAGAAAGCTTGGCAACGGAAACTACCACGTATCCATCCACGGTGTCGCCGCCCCGGTAATAGGAAATGTGTGTATGGACATGATCATGGTGGATGTCTCCCACATACCTCATGTGGCAGAGGGTGATGAAGTGATCATCTTTGATGAGAACAATCCACCCACCATCATGGCCGAAACCCTGGGCACCATCCCATACGAGGTGCTCACATCCATCCCCTCCCGGGTGAAAAGGGTGTTTCTCTCTGAGTAGACAACACAGACCATTTCGTATCAAATAAAAACGATGATGGAAGTGCTCCGAAACCCCTATTCTCAGTCACGATAAAAAAAAATTAACAAATACAACGTTTTGCTTTTAACTTTTGTCGATTTTAGCAGTCCAACAAGAGTTATGATTCGAATAAGGGGTGAAATGATCCATTGAAACCACAAGTTATGCGCCCAAGATTTTTGTTGATTTGGCTTTGTCTAATTCTCTGGATACCGGCATCCATGGCCAACTACTATTGGGTTGGGGGCAGTGGCAACTGGTCAGATATTAATCACTGGGCTACCTCATCAGGTGGCACCACCAAGCACATTGTTGTACCATCACCCAACGACAATGTGATCTTTGACCACAACTCCTTCACGGCACCTGGTCAGGCGGTAATAATCGATCCAACCATTGCCACGGCCCGTAATTTTTCCATTCAAAACGTGCAGCACACCCCCACCTTTCAGGGGGGCGGGCAGTTAAAGGTGTATGG
>SKPS01000046.1 GCA_007119395.1 Lentimicrobiaceae bacterium | reverse complement strand
TGATTGGTGTAAGAAACCCCAAGCGGATGGGCTTACAGGATATGAGTGATGATGGGCTCCCAAAATCTGCGGAGATATGGGTGAATGAGCTTCGTTTGACCGATTTTAACGACCAGGGTGGTTGGGCCGCGGCAGGTCGTTTGAGTGCAACACTTGCCGACTTAGGTACGTTTCAGATTGCCGGTAATGTGAGTACACCCGGTTTTGGTGCCATCGATCAAACACTCCTCGACCGCCAAATGGAGACCATCTACGGGTACGATATTGCAACAAACCTCGAGCTGGGCCGGTTCTTCCCTGAGAGTGCATCCATCAGACTCCCTATGCACTTCACCTATTCAGAAAGTTTCAGTGACCCGCAATACAACCCCCTGAACCCCGATATCCCTTTTCAAGACGACCTCGACACCTACCCTACTCGTCAAGAGCGTGACTCAGTCAGACACCTCTCCCAAGACTACGTAATGCGTAAAAGTCTTAATTTTGTTAACGTATCCAGAATGCCCCAGCAACAGCGTGAAGGTGGGCCGCGATTCTATGATATCAGCAACTTCAATGTCTCTTATTCCTACAATGAGATCTATATGCGAAACATCGACCTGGAGTACGATCGCAGGCAAAAATACATGGGTATGTTCGCATACAACTACGTCAACCAACCCAGACCTGTCAGGGTTTTTCAGGGATCAAAATTCCTCAGCCGTTACCAAGCCCTGGCCATTATACGCGATATCAACTTCTATTACCAACCGAAGCTTGTCTCGTTCCGTACCATGGTAAACCGTGAATACCAACAACAAAAGCTCAGAAACAAATCGCGGGCAATCATTATCATTGACCCCACCTATATGAAACAGTTTGAATGGAACCGTGTATACGATATAAAATACGACCTGAGCCAGGGAATACGACTTGAGTATATGGCCAATGCCATGGCCTATATCCGTGAGCCTGACGGAATGCGTGTACGTGGTGATCAAGACTATCGTGACACCATCTTAAACCAGTTCCGAAACCTGGGTGATATGAACAATTTCTCACAGCAATTTGTGGTGAACTGGAACATACCCATCAACAAACTACCTTTGCTCGACTGGGTATCAGCCAATGCACGTTATTCCGGTAATTACAACTTTACGGCTGCAACGCTGGCAGCGGAACAACTGGGTGGTGTGATTGAGAACTCGAACAACACAATGCTGACAGCCTCTGCCAACATGACCACCTTGTACAACAAGATACCATATCTCAAAAAGCTCAGTGAATCGATGGCTCCAGCCCGTGCAGGGCAGGAAATGCAACGTTTTACCCGCGAGATCCGAGAGCTACAAGCAGAGGGTGAAGTGCCCGAAGACACACTAAAAAAGAACTACCTGAAGATTGTAATGGATCATTTGCTTATGGTGATGACGGGTGTAAAAAATATATCGGTCAATTATAACGAAACGAACGGTTTTGTGTTGCCGGGCTTTGCCCACAAACCCGATTATCTGGGCAATGTATGGTCTATGAATGCTCCGGGATTACCTTTTGTGGCTGGCTGGCAGGAAGACAACCTGTTGGAGCGTGCTTTCCGTGACAACTGGATGATCGAAAACGACTCACTGCTTACCGCCTCCTACATGCAGAGTCTTTCACAAAACCTCACCTTCCGGTCAACCATTGAACCACTGCGCGGGCTGCGCATCGAACTCAATGCAAACCGCACCATGCAAAACAACCACAGTGCCGTTCTCAGAAGGGTAGATACCGTTCCCTTTTACACGCAATACACCCCCGCTGAGATGGGCAACTTTAGCATGTCAATCATTTCATGGCGCACAGCATTTACCAATATTGATACGGAATACAAAAGCATCAACTATGACAACATGCTGCAGTACCGCCAGATCATTGCAGCCAGGCTAGCTGATGCAAACCCCAACTGGACCGGACTGTACAAAACAGACCCCAATACCGGAGAGGAGTACCCTGATGGATATGGAGCCAACTCTCAAGAAGTATTGCTAGGGGCATTTATGGCGGCCTATACCGGTACAGACCCCGAAAATGTGGCCCTTACTCCCTTCCCACAAATTCCATTACCTAACTGGATCATCACATACAACGTACTCACACAAATACCCACACTGAACAAATACTTCCGAAACTTCACCATCAACCATGCCTACCGGTCAAACTACAACATCGGTGGTTATGCCAGAAATATAAGATATACCGAGGATGAAGACGGTTTCCAGATCATCAGAGATGAACTGGGTAACAACTACCTGCCAAGGCATGAAATTCAACAGGTGACCATATCGGAACAGTTTAGTCCGCTGCTGAAATTTGATATGACCATGGAGAATAGTTTGATGGCAAACATTGAATTCCGCCGTCAACGTTCATTAAGCCTGAGCTTCGCCAACCTTCAGATCACCGAGGTGATGAGCCGTGAGTTCGTCATTGGTACCGGTTACCGTTTCAGAGATGTACAGCTCAACATCACCTCCGGCGGCAGAACCACCACACTGATGAGTGACCTTACCCTGCGCCTCGACTTCTCCTTCAGAAACAACATGACCATCCTTCGTAAAATCGTTGAAGAAACGGACCAACCTTCGCAAGGACAAAGGAACTTCAGCATCAACTTCACAGCCGACTACATGATCAGTCACCAGGTCAACCTTCGTCTTTTCTACGATCAGATCATCACCAGACCCTATGTCAGCAACCAGTTTGACATTAGCAATACCAATGCCGGGGTAAGCGTCAGGTTCTCACTGGCTCCCTGATAGATGCCTCGTGTTGTATTCTTTTTTTCTCTCTGTTACCTTTTGATAAGTTGCATATGTGCATTCCCGGTGGATGAGTATACCGACAGTATATACACTCCGCCGGGTAACCCTGATACATCGATCCGTTCACCCTTTGCACCGGTTGTTGAAGGCAGTGTCTCCGAGATGACTCTTCTCCCCTGTTGATCGGTAAGGGTTACGGTTCCATTCACCAATGCACCCGACCACCTGACCCATACCATATCACTTGCTGGATTTGGGTAGATGGTAACATCTTGCTGGTGCGGTTTCGAATCGATGCCAGACATCACATCCAGGAGTATATCCTGTTGGTCTAACTGAGGATTATTGGGAGAAAGGTCAAGGTAGTGTTCGGAGGTCTCTTTTCCGGGCACCTCGGCCAGCAGGATATAACTGCCATACGGTAAGTCGGTAAAGCGGTATGTTCCGCTGGTATCGGCAAAAGTGTAAGCTGCCGGCGTCCTGTTACCGGCATGCAACAGCAGCACCAGGGCACCGGGGACCGGATTCTGGAATGTGTACCACACCGTACCCTCCACAATGCATGGACCAGGGCTTAGAGGAGCATCAATCCGCTGTAAACTGATGTCATAATTGGCCATGTCAGTGTCAAGCTCAATGGAGCTCGCCTCTTTCCAATAGATTTTGTTCCCCGAATAGGTAGGCAACAATTGATCAGCCAACGGATGGTGCTCATCAGGAAAAGCACGCAGTAAATAGCTGTGTTTGACTCTTTGCACGAAGTAATAGATTCCTAGGGTATCCACCGCCACATCATGCAACACCGGAAAGCCTTCGTCACGGTACTCCGGTTTGATCAGCTGAACCAACCCATTGTCATAGGTGGTATTGAATGCAAAGAGTTGCCCCCACAGGTTGTAAAAGCCGGGGATTTCAACTATATGACAGACGGTATCATAGATGGATCCGGCAATACCGGTGGTAAGACACACCTGGTACTGCCCTGAGTGTTGGTAGTGATGCACCGGGTTTAAAATTTGGGCGTACATTCCGTCTCCAAAGCTCCACAAACGGTAGTTCAGGGGCAGATTCGACTCAGTCACATTATCGAAAACCATTCTTCTGGGGGTAAGATGAAAAGAGTCCAGCACAGCAGTAAACCCGGCCTGAATTATTATCCCCTGGGTAATCTGAATCACATCGCACCAGGTGTGCTGACAGTTAACCGTTGTATCGGATACCGTGAGGCACACCAGGTAAGACCCCGGCCCTGCATAGTGTTTAACCGGGTTTTGGAGCGATGAATGGGTTCCATCACCAAAAGACCAATGGTACTGAGTGGGGTTTCCTGTGGATTGGTCATGGAATTGTATCACCAGCGGGTTGGCGGTGTCGGGGGTGGAGGAGAATGAAGCGGTACAGATGCCGGGTACTACTGAATGGCAGATGCCAAAATAGAGAAACAGGGTGTCACTGCCGATCAGATACAATGAGTCCTCCTTTGTTACCTGTTGGTTCTGGCAATCATAGGTTTGCAGTGTATACCGATACCATACAGAGTCGGTCAGGTTGAAGGTGGGGGTCAGGATCTCTCCCTGTGCTCCAGTAGTCAACAGCTGTTGGTAGGTCGGCTGTTGTGTCAGCAGGTTTTCCAACGAGAAGTCAACCTGCTTTCCGCTGACGGGAGCATGGGTTACAACATCGTACACCACAATCACAAACTTCAGATTGGCAGCCTGGGTGCACGACAGCGCTGCCATCAAAAGTATCCCCAGG
>SKPS01000323.1 GCA_007119395.1 Lentimicrobiaceae bacterium | reverse complement strand
TTGTTTTCACCGGTTCCTATCTGCTCACTGTACTTACTTCAGGGGATGTTTCCGGAGGCTCATCAACATCCCATATTTCTGGCAGGCTGGCCCGGCTCTTTGCCGGATCAGATATTGGCACAGAACTAAAGAGTTTCCCTGTCGGCAAAGATGGTAATTATTACCCCATGAGCCTGCAATTTGCCCCATTGACCGGGACGAGCACTGTAGTTGCCGAGAGCTTCAGCAGTGGCTTTCCAGGCACGGCTCCGTCCGGCACCGTTCAGGTTGGCGGCCGGTACTGGAATGTGACAGAGAGTGGAGGTTCCGGCTATACCTACAACATCACCCTGGATGGAACCGGCTTGCCCCCCATCATTGTGCCGCAGATACTGCAACACGACGCCTCCAACACCTTTGTGTATGCAGCATCTTCGCCCGAATACACAGCTACGGGGTTGACCTCTTTCAGCGATTTTGCCCTGGGTGAAGGGTGTCAGCCCCCGGATATTATAAGCCATCCCTCTGCAACACCTCAGACCTTGTGTCAGCATAGTGTTGCCGATGCGCTTACGGTCACCGTTACCGGTGATGGCCTCAGTTATCAGTGGTATGCCAATACAGATAACACTGTGATCGGTGGTGTGCCGGTAGGTGCTGATGCCAGCACCTACACTCCTGAAACCGATGTGGCAGGAACACTTTACTATTACGTTGTAATATCTGGCGCATGTGGTGGTCCTGTCACCAGTACCGTGTCAGGGGCTGTTACGGTAGATCCCGTCAGTGTTGGCGGGACGGCTACAGCGGATCAGACCCTTTGTATCGGTAGTTCACCGGTAGACCTTACCCTGTCTGGTCATACAGGTGCTATCCAGTGGCAATCGTCATTGGATCAGTCAGCCTGGACGAATATCACGGATGCAACCGGTGTTACACTCACCAGCGCCGAGATGGGAGCCCTTGCATTTACCACCTACTACCGAGCTGTGATCACCAGCGGGGAGTGTCCACAGGATCAATCCAATACGGTAACCATTAGTGCCTATGAGACCGCTGCGGCCGATTATTTTCGCTCAGCCTCTTCAGGCAATTGGAGTGATGCTGCCTCATGGGAAAGCTCCGGCGACGGGGTGCTCTGGTGTATTGCCGATGCAGCCCCCACACTGGATGCCTCTTCGGTAATGATTCAGAGTGGGCACAACATTACTGTGGATGGACAAGCTTCGGTGGGGGACTTAATCATTGAAGGCACCCTGACAGTTGTTGGCGCCGAATTGGAAGTAACCGGTAGCTGGACCAACAACGGAACCTTTATCCCGGGAACCGGCACGGTTACTTTCTCAGGAAGTGGCACCCATACATTGGGTGGTGCCAACCCTAATAATTTCTATTCTTTGGTCATCAACAAGCCTGGTGGCTCTGTCGCAGCCACTGGCATGCTGGCTGTAAGCGAGCTGCTTCATGTTGAAGACGGCACTTTCATCAGCGCCAGCAGTTACCACGATGTGCTGATTGAAGCTGCCGCTACACTTGAGCTCACAGGTGACATCACCATTACCGGTAATTTGACAAACCATGGCACATTTGTGCCCAATACGCACAGTGTAGTATTCAACGGTACCAATATTCTGCAAACGATCAGCGGTAGCGAAACCACTCCTTTTTACACTCTTGAGGTCGATAAAGGGGCACAGGGAAGGGTCTTGGATGTATTATCTGGCATTGATCTGACGGCAACAGCCAATAATTCGTTGATCATCACCTCCGGAACGTTCAAGTTGTCTCATCCTTCAATGATTCACCCGTTTTCCAGTAATGATCAGGCAACGATACCTGCAGAAGGTGGATTTTGGAACAACGGAGGCGTTGTTGCCGGTGATAACTTCAGCTGGCTGTTGTACGGCCTTTTACGCATTAGTGATGGTGAGGTTAATATTGGCACAAGTTCAGGGAATTCTTTGCGGTATTATACGGGTTCTGCCATAGAGGTTGAAGGAGGCGAACTCAATATTGCTGCCAGAATAGCCCAAGACCAGAGTTATATTGGCCCTGCCACCGTGAATTTTGAGCAATCGGGAGGTGTTATTCGTCTGGTGACAGCAGAGTCACTCAGTGGTGTCCTGGCAGCCCTTGATGTGCCTCAGGTCACTTCCACCTTTAATATGAGCGGTGGAACAATCATCTTCCGTCATGGTACATCCAACCAGGTGGAATGCCTTAACCTGGCCGCCACCCATAGCATTACCGGAGGGGTGTTTCAGTTTGGAGATCACCTCACCCCGGCAGGAGAAGAGTTTCGCATCAACAGCACAGTGCCGGTATGGGGTCTGGTGGTGAACGACCACAACAACCCCTATCTTGGGATCGTTAAAAATGATCTCGTGGTGCTCAATGATGTGACGATAGGAGGGGTGCTGGAGCTGGAAGACTCGGAAATCCATGTTGGTGGACAATGGATCAACAATGGCTTGTTTACACCCAACAACCAAAAAGTTGTTTTAAACGGCGATGCCCCACAGAGCTTGGGAGGTGTCAACAGCACACTGTTTAACGATCTTCTTATAAACAACGATGCCGGGGTTACCCTGCTGGTGGATCAGGTGGTTGCCGGGGAGCTGGAACTCGCTGACGGTGTAGTGCATACCGGTGCCAACCTGCTTGCTGTAATGGAAACTGGTGCCATCAGCGGGGGCAGTGCGTCCTCATACGTGAGCGGCACGTTGGCCCGGGGTTACGATGCATTGGCAGCCAAAACTTTCCCGGTAGGGAAGGGGGGTGCCTACCGTCCGTTGACCTTTGAGTTCGCAGCATCGGATGCTTTCCCGGTGACCGTTACGGTAGAACAGTTTGAAACGGTGCTGCCGGGTACAACCCCTGCTGGCAAGACCATCTTTGCCGACAGGCACTGGATCATTACACAAACGGGTGCTAGCACCTTCACCTATAACCTAACCCTCGACGGTACCGGATTCAACCCCGATCCCGACGATGACCTCTTCATTCTTAAAGATGGGGCAGTGCCACTGAATTATTATCTTGCTGAACGTGTCGGTGATAACTACTCCGTTACCAATTTGACCGAATTGAGTGGGTTCGGTATCGCTTCTGGTTGCCTCGATCCGGTGATCAACACCCACCCCACGGATGTACATGTATGTTCAGGTGTTTCAGCCCAGTTCACTGTGGATTCATCAGACCCTGCCGGTGGAACATTGCTGTACCAGTGGCAAGAGAGTGCTGCCGGTATTGGAGGTCCTTTTGCTGATGTGATAAACGGTGGTATTTACAGTGGTGCCCAGAGTAACACATTGCAGATCGACCCGACTCATTACAGCATGAATGGTTATGCATACCGTATATTGGTAAGCAAAGCATGCGGTGCCATGGTCACCTCTACGGTAGCTGAACTCACCGTAGACCCGCCTGCTGCATTGCCTGCATCCATGACAAACCGCACCGCCAATACCAGTGATGATGGTGCCGGCGACTGTACTGTTCTGGTGTCGCTCGCCCACCCCGATTTCACCGTGAGCGAATGTACTCCGGTTACGTTGACCGTCGCTTTCGCTCCCGTTACCCCGGGATTGCCGGTTCCAACAGGAGGGGTCGTCACACCAGGTGGTGCTGATAACTACCTGTTCCATACGGGAGTCACTACAGTTACTTATCATGTGGTTGATATGGGTGGTAATACCGGAACTGTGAGCTTTACAGTAACGATTGCCGACGACGAAAATCCCATTATCACAGCCTGCCCGGTAACGCTCAACAACCCCTATGCTGCCGATGCCGGCCAGTGCCACGCCTCGCTCACATTCGCAACCACCTCGACCGATAACTGCGGTGTCTCTTCAACGGTTTACAGCGTTGCAGGTGCTCCGATAACGTTCCCGTACAACTTCCCTGTGGGCATCACCACGGTGGATGTGCTGGTGACCGATATCCATGGTAACACGCAGACCTGCTCGTTCGATGTGGAGGTAGAAGACACCCAAATCCCCACCATCAGTTGTGGTGGCAATCATGTCAGAAACACTGATGTTGGAGCATGCTCCTATACCACGCAGGGGAATGAATTTGACTATATTAACTATAACGATAATTGTCCTGTGGTGTTGAGTTGGACGTTGACAGGTGCTACAACACTAAACGGGTTCAATACTTTGGATGGTGTGCCCCTTAACACCGGGATAACCATTGTCGAGTGGAGGGTGACCGACCCCGGTAACAATTCCGCTACGTGTACATTTACCGTTGAGGTTTCTGACAATGAAGACCCTGTGTGGATCAGTTGTCCAACCGACAAAATCCGTAATCTCACCAGCGGTTGCGATGTACAGGTTACCTGGGCAGTCCCTGTGGTTGAAGACAACTGCGGTGTGACCGGAACCACGGTTACCACCTTCCCGGCTGGTATCTTTATCGACAACACCAACCCGGCATTCCCTTATGCGCAGTTTGACGGTCCGTCGCCACTGCACCCAACTGGTGTTTCCACCGTAACCTATACAGCATACGACGCAGCAGGCAACATGGCTGTCTGTGAGTTTACTGTAACGGTAAACGAC
>SKPS01000242.1 GCA_007119395.1 Lentimicrobiaceae bacterium | reverse complement strand
AGCTTTATCGCCTCACTCTTGAACTGTGTGAGAATGCCAATAAGCTTTTCTGTAACCCGTTGTGGTAAATAGGCAGGAAGCCTCGTCCCCAAACGAATCCTCCGGATCTCGGCAAACTTCTCTCCGTCAGGACGCCCCTCATTGGCTTTCCGCTTACGGGCTGTCATCTCAAGAATGGCCTTAAACATCTGGTCTATGGCACGGTCTCGGCTCATCAATGCATCACCTCCCGTGATCAGTATGTCTCGTAATTGCTTGTCCTCCTCAAAATACTGCATGATCACATCCAGCTTCTTGCCCCACTCATCATAGTCGACACTCCTGTCAAGGTTAAAGTTCAATCCACCCGACTGAAACTCATACATCCGTTGACATGAGACACACAAACCACCACAGGTACGCCCCAACGTATCTGGAATCATAATGGCAACTTCAGGATAACGCCTGTGTAAATTGTTGTGAAACGGCAATATCCAGCCCGCCGCATTCGGCTTGCCCGGTACTACCTTGTCCTCCTTCTCCCATGCCTCTATGTTGCCATACTCCTCTATGATGTCACGGTTGTAAATCACATACTCACGTATCGCCAAATCAGCCCCAATCCATCGCGTAGTCTCTGTCGTACTGAGTAACGATAAATAATAAGTGTTGATGAAAAAGGGAATCCCCTCCTGCCTGGCCTTCCTCAAAACACGCATCGTGCTCTCGTTTAACGAATGATCCAGGTAAGTGTTAAGGGTCTCCGGGTCCCTGACAGCAAAGCGTAAATGAAACTTCCGGTCATCCCACCATTCATTGAGTAACGCCTCCTTTTCAGCTTCACTGACACCATCCGGAAAAACGAAAGGTGGACGTGCATGGGTGCCCGATTCAATTAACTTTTTAATATGACCAAGGATTCGCTCTTTGTTCTTCTTTCGGATGGCAACAATCTCAGGATCCAAGCCAGTCGGGTGAGCATCCATCCATAACTGTAAATCTTCAAAAGCCACTCTAGGTGCCAGGGCCATACCAGTGGCCTGGTCAAACAGAGCACACATGTCTTTGAAATAATACTCGCCACCCTCAGAAACACCCTTCATAAGCGCCGTCCACAAAGGGAAAAATGAATCATTGGTGAAAGTTTTATCCTTATGATAGGGGTCTTCAATTTCACGGTCCCTGCATGACAGATAATCCAAAATACGATCAATACCCATCATTTGCCACTCACCACTTGCACTCTCTGAATTCGAAATCTCCCTCTTTAACGAAGTGAAATGGTGCTCCAGCGCCTCACACCAGGAATCATACCCTGCATCCGCAGTAGTTATGGTAGATAAAAATGGATGCTTGTCTCGAATCAATTTCACCGTTCTCTGAATCCTGGCTGGTAACCGGTAACCCAACTTCTTCTCCATGTCTCTCATAGTCAATCTATATCGTTTTGGTTTAACTTGTGTGGGGAACAGGCTAAAAAAGCCTGAATAATGAACCGCAAGATACGCATTTTTTCCGAAACAGAATGTGTACTTTTGAGGTCGCAACGGGAATGGAGTTCCATATACTTTGCAAAACCAGTAATACCGTTCACATATGTCAGACATGCAGAAAGATCAACAAATTAAAGAGCAAATAGAATCATTGCGCAAAGCGCTTCACGAGCACAACTACCGCTATTATGTATTGGCAGATCCTGTGATCAGCGATTATGAGTTTGATATGAAGATGCGTGAACTTGAGGAGCTGGAGCGTATATATCCTGCATACAGCGACCCCAATTCACCCACGCAAAGGGTAGGGGGTGCCGTAACCCGGCAGTTCCCCACTTTTAAACACCTAAGGCCTATGCTTTCATTGTCAAATGCTTACAGTGAGCAAGAGCTGTTGGATTTTGACCGGCGTATCAGAAAGGTGTTGGATGATGAATTTCACTATACGGCTGATTTAAAATTTGACGGCGTAGCGATTTCGTTGCATTACGAACAGGGGCGATTGGTGCGTGGTGTTACCCGTGGTGATGGTGTACAAGGCGACGAGATAACCACCAATTTGCGTACCATACCCTCTGTGCCCCTGATGTTACAAGGGGATGACTACCCCGATTCATTTGAGGTAAGGGGTGAGGTGGTAATGCCCGTGTCGGGGTTTGTGAGGCTAAACCAACAGCGACAGGAATCAGGAGAGGCTCCTTTTGCCAACCCACGAAATGCCGCCGCCGGTACACTGAAGCTGCAAGATAGCAAAACCGTTGCGCAACGCCCTTTGGATTTGTATATCTATCAGATATTAGGTGATACATTGCCCGGTAATACCCTATCGCAAAACCTGCAACTCGCTTCAAAGTGGGGTTTTCAGGTATTGCCTCATCGTGCGTATGCACGTAGTATTCAAGGGGTACTCGCCTTTATTGATGAATGGGCTGATAAACGGCACTCGTTGCCATTTCAAACAGACGGTGTGGTGGTGAAGGTGGATGAAATCGAAGCCCACAGCGAGTTGGGAAATACAGCCAAAGCACCCAGGTGGGCAATCGCCTACAAGTTTCAGGCAGAACAGGCGGTAACCATGCTGCGTGATGTAGAGTTCCAGGTGGGTAGAACGGGAGCCATCACACCGGTTGCCATGCTGGAACCCGTAGAGCTGGCCGGCACCACTGTGAAAAGAGCTTCGCTTCACAACGCTGACATTATCGCAGCGCTGGACCTGCATATTGGCGATGGTGTATTTGTGGAGAAAGGTGGCGACATCATTCCGAAAATCACCGGTGTAGACATCAGCCAACAGACCCTTTTTCGAGAGAAGGTAATCTTCCCATCTGTGTGTCCGGCATGTGAAAGCACCCTCATCAGACAAGAGGGCGAAGCACAGCACTATTGCACCAATGAACTGTGCCCGCCGAGGGTAAAAGGTGCTATACAACACTTCATCTCACGTCGTGCCATGGACATACGCAGCCTGGGGGAAGGGAAAGTGGAAATGCTCTACGATGCCGGAATAATCCGAAATGTAGCCGATCTCTTTGCCCTGACACCAGATCAACTGCTGGGACTTGAAAAAATGGTGGTGTCATCTGAAAGTGGTGCGGCACGAAAGATCAGCTTGCGGGAGAAAAGTGTAAAAAACATCCTGGCAGGGATTGAAAAATCGAAAAGTGTGCCCTTCGAACGGGTGGTGTACGCGCTGGGGATACGCCACGTGGGTGAAACCGTTGCCAAACTGCTGGCAAAACATTTTCAATCGATGGAGGTGTTGATAAAGGCTACCCACGAAGAGCTTGTCGCAATCCCTGAGGTTGGAGACCGGATCGCAGAGAGCGTAACCGGATGGTTTCAGGAGCCGGAAAACATTAAAATACTCGATGACCTGAAAGCAGCCGGCTTACAGTTTGCAATTGAAAAAGGTCAACACCAGAAGGTGTCAGATGCTTTGTCGGAATTAACTTTTGTGGTAAGTGGTGTCTTTGAAGGGGTTTCAAGAGATGAACTGAAGCATTTCATTGAGCAACATGGCGGGAAGGTGGTTTCCGGTGTAACCGGACAATTGAACTATCTTGTAGCGGGAGAAAATATGGGGCCTTCGAAGCGTGAAAAAGCCGATCGGCTCGGGGTGCCAATCATAACGGTTAACGATCTATATGATATGACAGAACAGGGGAGGGGAGGAGATGATTAGTTAAAAGAGGGATCGGGAGGGAAATTCAGCCACGGCTCAAAAGATTTTCCAAACGACTGCACTTTTTGCTGCCATAGGTCGGGCCCGTAATGGCCAATCACCTCTTCAGGGTGGGTTTCGGCAACAAGCCACGAACGGTTTTCCAGCTCATCGTTGAGCTGTTCTGATACCCACCCGGCATAGCCGATATAAAAGCGTACATTCCCTGGCATCAGGTCTGGCTCAGCTTTCATTATCAAATTGAGTGACTCAAGATCTCCACCCCAATAGACCCCTTCAAGCACCTCCAAACTACCCGGTATCCGGTCTCCCAAAGAGTGGAGGTAGAATACACCCTCCGTCTTAACAGGTCCGCCAAGGTAAACACTCGATTCACTATGGGAAAACTCTTTGGTGATCTGGTTGAGCTTCACATCAAGCGGCTTGTTAACAATAACGCCAAACGAGCCCTCTGATCCGTGATCAACCAACAAAACAACAGATCGTTTGAAAAAATAGTCAGAAAGGAAAGGGTTGCTGATCAAAACCCTTCCTCTGGTGGGGGGCAGATTTGCCTGCCGAATGTTCAATATCTTATCAAGATCCATCATAACAATCTCAAGAGAGTTCAAAAACCGTACCTGATGCAAATATAATGTCAAAATGACCTGAAATGTTGTGTAGTGAAAAAAAATCCCGGCAGATTTTGCCGGGATTTTTCAAATCGCAATGAGTAATTTTACTTTACCACATTGGATAGTTCACTACCTGGTTTGAACTTCACCACTTTCTTGGCTTTGATGTTAATCTCTTTGCCGGTTTGTGGGTTCCGCCCGGTTCTGGCTTTTCTTTCGGTAATACCGAAGGAGCCAAATCCTACCAGTGCCACTCTGTCACCTTTTTTCAGTGCATCGGTGGTTGCGCCAACAAATGCGTCAAGCGCTTTCT
>SKPS01000169.1 GCA_007119395.1 Lentimicrobiaceae bacterium | reverse complement strand
TTAATCCATTTTGTGCTGGCGGGCAGCCTGATGTCGCAGACCAGCATCACATTGACCTTTACCGCCAACACAGACACCCTTCACCAGCCGCTCGACAGCGTTGTGATTGAGAACCTCACACAAGGCGGGGATACTGTATTGCATTATCCGGATACTTTGCTGTTGCTGGATCATGGTACGGCTGTTTTTGATCCTTACGGACATCACCATGAGGGTTTGATCCTTCACCCTTCGTTTCCCAATCCTTTTACCGGGCAGACAACCACCCGCTTTTTCCTGCCTGAAAACGATTTGGTGACCATTCGTGTTTTTGATCTTTCCGGCAGGGAGATGACCACATATCAAAAAACCCTGCCAGCCGGTGAGCATACCTTCACCCTGTATCCGGGAAGAGAGAAGCATTATCTGCTGGTTGTGGAGACTTCCACTGAAAAACGGGCGCAACAGCTTATCAGTCTTGGAGGTGGAAGTGCCTTCAGAATCGAGCATGCCGGTTCGCAGCCCGGTTTTTCCGGGTTCAGGAAGGGCAAATCTGCTTTTATGTGGGCACCCGGCGATCAACTTGAGTTTGTAGGGTATACCACCTTTAATGGCACTGAATCAGTGAGCGATACCATTTCGGATGATCCGTCGGCATCATCCTTATACACCTTTCAGTTCACAGACCCAACCACCCCGGGATACACACCCGGCTATGTCCATTGTGATCCAGCCAACCCCACTGAAATAGTAGATGTCATCAATCCTGTCACCGGGAGAACATGGATGGATCGCAATCTGGGCGCTGCTCAGGTGGCAACCAGCTCTACTGATCCCGATTCCTACGGCGACCTCTACCAATGGGGGCGATTTGCCGACGGTCACCAGTGCAGAACATCTGCCACCACGTCCACCCTTAGCAGTTCTGATGTGCCGGGACATGGAGATTTTATTCTGGGACCCAACAGTCCTTGGGATTGGCTCAGCGGGCCAAACGATAACCTATGGCAGGTTACCAGTGGCGTGAACAACCCCTGTCCAACCGGCTATAGGATACCAACGATATCGGAGTTGGACGCTGAACGTAATAGCTGGAGCAGCACCAATGCGGCAGGCGCTTTCGCCTCACCGCTTAAACTGCCCTTGGCGGGTGCCCGCGACTACAGCAACGGTGCGCTCATTGATGTTGGCTCCGACGGATACTATTTTTCAAATACAACTTCCCTCAACCTCTCCAGGCTCTTGTATATTCTCAGTAACACTGCTTACACTGGCAGTGACGCCCGTGCAGGAGGGTTCTCTGTTCGCTGTATTAAGATTTGATGGAGGATGTTGAGGGAGTTTAGTGAGTTGAGGATGTTTAGGTTGCAGCACACCCTCACCTTGCCGTACCAGGCCCAAGGCATCTACCTGCTGCATGTGATATTAGATAATGAGTTCAGCTTCAGAGATAAGATTGTGAAGCGGTGAATGGGTGAAAATGTTCATTGACGATGGATCAGGTAAAAAGGGAGGCAATAGACATGTTTAATACCGATTGATTCGCGCTCTCATATCCTCACCGGTCAGATCTGTCATGATACGAAGAAGTGTCTCGCTGTTTACCCTGCTGTATTGGCTGGTAGCCTCAAGTGTTTGCCTGATAATCTCTTCGCCATATTCTTCTACCAGGTCTTCAAAAAACAACATGGCTGCTGCATATTGTCCAGAACCGCCTGTGTGGCCTGCCGCTCTCCTTGAACTGGCCTTCTCTCCTGTGCCTATCCATGAAAGCAGGTCGGCACTTCTTCCTATTTCGTCGTATGCCTCCATTCTGCCGTCTCTCATGTACTGAGCGGTGGGTGGATGCAATGCTGATGCCGTCTTATATGCAATATAATCCGCCAAACCATCCCGGAACCAACGGGTATCCTGTGCCTGCATCCTTTTCACCGTCACCAGGTGTAACTCGGTAAACTCATGAAAATATACCCAATAAAGAAATATTCCCGCAATAGTGTCTTTGTCAGCATCATCATGGCTTAGGAAAACCGGAATGACAGGCTGAGTCAACTGAATGCTTTCCGCTGTTTGATCCAAAATCAACAAAGGCAAAACCATGCCCACCTTTTCGCCTAAAATATCCTGGGCAATATCCAAACCCTTCCCCATCCGTTCACTCATCACCCTGGCTGCATCATATAAACTGCTGTCATAGTACATCACAATGCCATCATCGGCGATAAAAGGATAGTTGCTCAAGCACAACTCCCCCTGATCTGAAACCTCCTTGCCATCAACCTTCACCGAAACATTCATTCCGGAATTCAAATGAAGTCCCAGCAATTGAAGCTGATCGTCAACACGTAGCATGGTCACTTCTACCTTCTCGCTGAAAATACCAAGATACATATCTACTACCAGATTGCAACTTACATACACTGTATCGGAAGAAACTTCTGTGATTCTTACCCTGCGTATCCTTTTCAGGGGAAATGAAGTAACAATGGCAGAAAAAACACTGCGTGAGATGATCGGGTCAAAACCATTTACTGAGAAATCATCGGCCAGCAAATGCTCGACAGGGTCTGTCTTCTTATCTTTAATGCTCTGTTCCAAAAGACTGATGGTTGATCTGACCGATTTTCTCATACTCTGCGAATATGATTCACACGAACAAAAAAGAACGAGGAAAACAGCTGCTAAAAATGTCTTAAAAAATTTCATGGTTGTTTTAATTGATTGTTGATGCAGATATGACTCTTGAAGTAGCAAAAAGGTTACAGCCAGGAATTGTTATCTCAAGTTGAGACTGCCTAAAAAACCGGGGTGTGGCGTCTTGGTCGGGTGAACAGGGAATCGGGATCATGCGGGATGTGTGTTTCCCGGAAACAATGTTCGCAGTGTTGATGCAGAGAGTTGTCATGTTGATGAGACGTTGAAAAGATGCCACGGCGTGGTGGGTTCATCGGTGCATCCGTATCTTTAAAAAAGTTGAGTGAGTTTAGGATGTTTAGGGAGTTTAGGTTTTGAGGGGTGTTTAGGAGGTTGAGGGTATTGAGATAGAGGATCAGAAAAGGTTATCTTTGCACTGGCGTGGTGCTTTAGTGAACTGATATTAATCGATCAAAATACTCCATACAACTCCGAACCAGCTGTGCCGGATGTAGTTGTTTGCTCTCAGAAAGCAGGTAAGCGGTTTCAACCGACACAAATTCAAGGGATTTATCAAAATAAAATGAACATCATCATGAAAAAAACAACAACCCCTGAGCATGACAAGCAAATGGCCAATATGACCTTCGCCGCGGTCTATCCCCATTATATCACCAAGGTGGAGAGTAAAGGAAGAACACTGGAGGAACTTAACCAGGTGATAGAGTGGCTCACCGGTTTTGATACCGGAAAATTGCAGGAACTGATAGAAGAGAAGGCAACCTTTGAAACCTTCTTTAGTAAAGCCAGCCTGAATCCCAATGCGCACATGATCACTGGTTCGATTTGCGGCTACAGGATTGAGGATATCGAAACTCCTTTAACGAAACAGGTACGGTACCTCGACAAGCTGGTGGATGAGCTCGCCAAAGGGAAAAAGATGGAGAAGATTCTGAGGGAAGGATAAACTCTGCCGAAGAGATATCCTGCCTGGAATGGAATGGTGAAGTCTCAGACAGATGATGAGAGCTAGATGGTTACAACTCATTTACTAAATCAACCATGTAATCTGTTACATCGATTTTCGTGGCGATCAATTGCTGTGTTTTCTGCTGATAAGAATCGCTTTCCAGAGTCCTTTTTACAACTTCTTCAGTCTCAACAATTAATCTTTTATTGTTTTTAAAATGGTATACCAAGCCATTGTTGACGAGATCATTCAAATACCCAAGCTTTAAAGTGCTGACAAAAATGGCTGGAGTCCCTAACAACGCACTTTCCGAGGCCATGGTAGCACCTTCAGTGACAATAAGACTTGCATAATACAACAGGTGGTGTATTTTTTCATAAGAAATATCTAACTGATATGGTTGAAGCTCTGATGGCAGTGAAGATTCAGAACTAATAAACACCTTACCGTAGTTTTGCAGCAATTGAATCAGCTCAAGCTTTTGCTCTTTTTTTATTCCGGAATGGCCAATATCATGTGAAGCACCCCATGAAACGAAACGCAGAATAAAAAATCTGCTGGTAGGTGATAAGCCAATTTCACCAAGGATCGATGGATCAGGCTTAAATCGGTTTGGATGTAAATAAGCAAGCTCATGATAACCGGAATATTTAACCTGCTTTTTTCCTAAATCTTTTGTGAAACAATCAGGCGTGAAGATTTTTGTAGCAAATGGTTTGAACAGCAGGATTTGTTCAGTTGCATGTTCTGTATCTGTGAAAATGTACTTTTTGCACTTTTTAAAGATCGTTCCATGACATATTCTATATGAAGCAATGCCCATTAAGATATCTGGCTTATACTTATTGACTATTCGTGCGATCTTATAAGCCATCCACGGCACGTTCAGCACTTTGGTAAATATCGATTTACCCCGAAAACCCAGGTCTATAAAATCTATCCCGAGCCGATCCATTAAAGAGTAGTTCATCTCTTTTAGAGTGGCTGTCACGACAACATTATGCCCCTGCTTTT
>SKPS01000050.1 GCA_007119395.1 Lentimicrobiaceae bacterium | reverse complement strand
CGCTGTTAATATCCAGCAGCGTCTTGGTGACCGTGAGCTCAGGAGCCTGATCGGCATCTACCGTCTCGTCATCATCACCCGTGACAGGATCGTCGTTGGGATCGTCACCGGTGGCCGAAGCCGTGTTCAATACACTTCCGTTATTCAGATCAGCCTGCGTAATGGTGTAGCTTTCCGTGAAGGTCTCACTGGCACCGGGGGCCAGCGTTATGGGTGTAGAAGTGAGTCCGGTCAGCGGGTCAGTAACCACGACATCAGTCAGGGTCACATTACCAGTGTTCTCTACTACAATCTCGTAGTTCAACTCATCGTCTACTGCACTGTACTGAGTGATCGAAGCGTCGCCGTTGATATCCAGCAGTGTCTTGGTGACTGTGAGCTCAGGAGCCTGGGTTGCATCCACCGTCTCGTCATCACTGATCGGGTTCAAGGTGCCGCTGACGGGTGTGCCATCGGCAACTGCCGTGTTGTTCACCAGTCCGGCATCCAGGTCTGCCTGGGTTACAGAATAGCTGACCTGATACAACCAAACCTCGCCCGGATCAAGCATGCCATTGGCGTTCGCATCCCCGGAAGTAAGTGTCAGCGGGGAGGCAGAGACGAGTGGGTCGTTAACTGTAACACCGGTAATCGATACATTCCCTGTGTTAGACACGACGATATCGTAGTTTAGCACATCGTTCACAGCTACGTAGGTCTTGGGCAGGTTGGTAGCCACTTTGTTGATGGTCCACGAGGGGAGTGGCACCGGTGAGCTGGTGGCAGAAGCCTCGTCGTTGCCCGGATTGGGATCATGCTGATCAATGGTTGTAACCGAAGCAGTATTCAGATACGCCACGCCCGGCAGCGGCTGGTTCACGGTAGCCGTCAAAGTGAGGGTGGCTATATCATTGTAATCCAACGATCCAACCGTCCATAAACCACTGGCGTTGTCATAACTACCTTGAGAAACCGTGCTTGACATATAGTCGTATCCGTTGGGAAGCTGATCGGTTAAAGCAACACCCGTGGCATCGCTTGGCCCTTGGTTGGTCACTGTCACGGTGAAGGTCACCGGCTGTCCAATAATGGGGTTAGGATCATCAACCACCTTATTCACCGCCAGGTCAGCCTGGCTGAACTGGGTAAGTGTGCTGGTGGAAGAGTTGTTGCCCGGTATTGGATCGGTAACACCGGCAGGGACTGCAACCGTTGCCGTATTGACCAAGTCACCGGTATATCCCGAAGGTACTGATAGGGTAAGGGTATATGTTATCGTAGACCCGGCAGGCATATCGACCTGCTGGCTAATGTTGCCGCTTCCGGCTGCTGTTCCAGTTGCACCACCGGCAAAAGCCGCTGTCCAGATACCTGTGGTACCCACAGGTAAAATGTCTGTCACAGTGGCTTCTACAACATCACTGGAGCCGTTGTTGGAGACAGAAATGGTGTAAACCACATCCATACCGGGGGTATAGTCTATCCCGGTCGGGCTCTTTACCACTGCAAGGTCAGCCTCGCTGTTCTGGGCTAAAGACCACTGTGAGTAGTTATTCAGCAGAAAGGGATCTACTACACCGGCTGGAGGCGTAACCGTGGCTGCATTCACCAGTGTTCCGGTATAAGATGAAGGCACCTGAAGTGTCAGCGTGTACACCACGCTTCCACCAGCCGGTATCGTGATCAGTTCATCAATACTTCCGGTACCAGATGTGTTGCCTGAGGCTCCTGTACCAAATGATGCAGTCCATGTGCCGGTAGTTCCGGTTGGGAGATTGTCAACCACCCTGGCGTCAACTACATCAGATGGACCAAAGTTGTTCACCGTAATGGTGTAAACAGCAGGATTACCAGGGATATAGAGGGTTGCTGTGCTAGACTTGAAGATTGCCAGATCGGCCACACTGTGTTGAGTTTGCTGAGTGGTAGAAATGTTGTTCGGTGTGATAGGATCAACAGTACCCGCGGCCGGTGAAACCGTAGCTGTGTTTTCCAAGTCGCCTGTGAAATTACTCGGCACAACCGCATTCACTGTATATACCACACTGTGACCCGCTCCGGCAGGTATGTTGACCGGACGGTTCACGATATTGCCATTCCCACTGCTATGCACTACAGTGGCACCGCCTGTGGTGGCTGCCGACCAGGTAACATTGATTAACGAAGGATTGAAGATATCGTTGACCAAAGCCCCATCGGCATTGCTTGGCCCGTTGTTGGTGACCGTAATGGTCCAGCTCACCGGTGTACCCGGTGTGTAAGTGGGTGATGAGGCAGTCTTGACAATTTCAAGGTCGTGCTCACGCTCCACATCGGTTGTGATGGTAGAGGTGTTGTTTGAAAGATCCGGATCATCGGTATCTGATGTGACCGATGCCGTATTGCTTAAGATGGCTCCATGAGGCACATTCGGGTTCACCGTTGCCACTATGGTCATGTTGACAGTAGCACCATCGGCCATCGTGCCGATCGACCAGTTGGGTGCTGTCCAGGTGCCCACAGAGGGAGTGGCGCTTACCAACGTCAAACTTGCATCCAGTACATCTTCAACGACTACATTCTGCGCATAGCTCGGCCCCAGGTTTTCCACGACAAGGGTGTAGGTGATCTGCTCACCTGCTATCACCGGATCGGGCGTAGCAGCCTTGGTGATGGACAGATCAGCCTCCGTGATAACTTCAGTAATATCATCGTCATTATTGTTAGATGGATCAGGATCCGTTGTTGTGCTGGTAACTGAAGCTTCGTTAAAAATAGAGGTGCCGTGTGGTGTATTGGGAGGTACAGTTCCCACTATGGTCATTGAAACCGTTGCACCATTAGCCAGGGTTCCAATTGTCCATTCGGGTGCAGTCCAAGAGCCAACGGTTGGTGTGACAGTCACACCTGTTAGCAAAGCAGGAATAACATCCGTAACTGAAACATCTTCTGCATCAGTGGGACCAAGGTTTTCCACAGTAATGGTATAGGTAATCTCTTCCCCCGCCACAACAGGTTTCGGACTGCCTGTCTTGGTGATTTCCAAGTCAGCGAGGGCATTGATGATCTGCATATCGTCATATGTTGGATCGCAGGGAGGGTTAGTGATAGACCAACGCAGGTTGTATATTACACCGGAAGCCAATCCAGTGACGGTGGTATTAAATAAAGAAGGATCTGTAATATTGATGGGCTGCCCGGGAGGGACTGTGCTTTCAAGCGTCCATGTTCCACTACCGGTACCGGGGTTGTTACCTGCCAGTGTGGTAGAGGTGACCGCCGGAAGGATCTGATCAGGACCTGCATCAGCAATAATGTCGGGGTAGACGTTGATATTAAAACTCTCTACCGGACCAACACATGTCACACCTGAGGCTTCATAACTAGGGGTAACTGATATTGCACCACTTACTATCCCGCTTGTGCCATTGGTTGAGGTGAAGGAAATATCACCGATTCCACTGTTTCCAAGCCCAATACCCAGGTTGGTATTGGCCCAGTTGTAGGTGGTTGAACCTGTAGTGTTGTTGGTTGCAAACACAATGCTCACAGGTGTTCCCTCGCAAACATCAAGATCTCCGGGATTGACAACCTGGCCACTGGGGTTCACCATGATGGTAAAGCTCTGCGTTGGTCCGGTGCAGTTAACCGATCCATTAGTGAACGTTGGAGTCACTGTAATCGTCGCTATAACAGGTGATGTACTGGTATTCAACGCTGTAAAAGATGGGATATGACCTACTCCAGTTGCTGCCAGACCAATAGTAGGGTCGGTATTGCCCCATGCATAGGTAGTGGTGCCGCCAGAATTATTCGTTGTAAAGGTCACCGTCACCGTTGGTGCATCATTACAAATGATCTGATCGGCAATCGCATTTACCTGGGCTGTCGGGTTCACGGTAATCGTAAAGCTCTCCTCCGGTCCTACGCAGTCAACCGATCCATTATTGAACGTTGGAGTCACTGTAATCGTCGCAGTAACAGGTGCCGTACCGGTATTCGTTGCTGTAAATGAAGCGATATTACCGTTACCTGATGCAGCAAGTCCTATGGATGGAGTATTGTTGCTCCAAGCATAGGTTGTCGTGCCAACAGTGTTATTTGTCGTAAAGGTAATCCCGGCTGTTGAGGCATTGTGACAGACTACCTGATTTGTAATCGCATTTACCTGTGCTGTCGGGTTCACGGTAATCGTAAAGCTCTCCTCCGGTCCTACGCAGTCAACCGATCCATTGTTGAACGTCGGGGTCACTGTAATCGTCGCAGTAACAGGTGCCGTACCGGTATTCGTTGCTGTAAATGAAGCAATGTTACCGGTACCTGATGCAGCAAGTCCTATGGATGGAGTATTGTTGCTCCATGCATAGGTGGTTGTCCCAACAGTATTGTTGGTACTGAATATTACATCTGTGGTGGAGGTATTGTTACATACAACCTGATTGGAAATCGAATTCACCTGACCAGTAGGATTCACAGTTATCGTAAAACTCTCAGTGGGTCCTGAACAACTCGTAGATCCGTCAGTAAAAGTTGGGGTTACCGTTATCGTGGCTGTAACTGGGGCTGTGCCTGTATTGATTGCATTGAAAGATCCAATATCTCCCGTTCCTGTTGCCGACAAACCGATCGATGGGGTGGTGTTACTCCATG